>NZ_AP031575.1:1462500-1690000 GCF_040436405.1 Marinomonas sp. THO17
ACTCCTATCGACGTTTTCAAAATGGCGCTCATGCTCCTACTTTCGCAAGCTGGGGCTATGAAAACCGTACCGTCGCAGTGCGCATACCAGAAAGTGAACATTTAGCAAGGCGCATCGAACATAGAGTTGCCGGAGCCGATGCGAATCCTTATTTAGTCTTGGCTGCCGTGTTAGGCGCAGCCTTACATGGCATTGAAAAGAAAATGTCCCCGCCAGCACCAATTGAAGGTGATGCCTATGCCATGTCAGAACGCTTTGAACATTTGCCAAATCGTTGGGAGCTGGCCACCGAAGTATTTCGTGAAAGCAGCTTTATGGAAAGTTATTTAGGAGAAGAGTTTGTACGCGTCTTTAGCGCGGCAAAAGTGCAGGAGCAAGAAAAAATATACGGTCGCATTTCCAATGTGGAATATGAAGCCTATTTATAAGATCTAACAACAAAAGTCCGTTAGAGACTGATTTTAAAACCTAAAAATATCACAACCGGAACCCGTCAACACAGTTGACATCAGAGGAGACTTTGACATGAAAAAAACTGCAATAAATCTAATACTTGCAGGATCCGCCAGCTTTTTTAGCACTGCCAGCCTTGCAGAACAAGTAGTCAATATTTACAACTGGTCTGACTACATGGCACCAGGCACTTTAGAAGCTTTCACCAAAGAAACCGGCATCAAGGTTAACTACGATGTGTATGACAGCAACGAAGTTCTGGAAGCCAAGCTGATGGCGGGTGGTTCAGGATATGACGTTGTCATGCCCTCTAATTCTTTCTTTGAACGTCAAGTAAAAGCTGGCGTGTATCAAAGCATAGATAAAAGCAAACTGAGCAACGCAGGCAACATTGATGCAACCCTGGCGAAGCAAATCGAAAAGCATGATAAGGGCAATGTTCACAATATACCTTATGCTTGGGGCACCATTGGCATAGGTTACAACACAAAAATGGTGGCAGAGCGTTTAGGGACAGATAACATTACTTCTTGGGAAGTCTTATTCGATCCAGCGATTGCGAGCAAGCTGGCTGATTGCGGTATTGCCGTATTAGATTCGCCTGCCGAAATGATGTCTGTTGTGCATAATTACCGTGGTGTTGATCCGAACTCAGAAGACAAAGGCGAACTCGACGCGTCCACTAAACTGCTCTCTGCAACCCGAAATAACATCAAGTATTTCCATTCCAGCAAATACATTTCCGATCTTGCCAATGGCGATATCTGTGTGGCAATTGGCTATAACGGGGACATTCTGCAATCACAAGGTCGCGCAGAAGAAGCGGGTCAAGGAGTGGATATTAAGTTCACTATCCCTGAAGAAGGCACTTTAGTATGGTTCGATTTAATGGCCATTCCTGCTGACGCACCACATCCTGAAGCCGCACTAAAATTCATCAATTTCATTCTCAAACCACAAGTGGCTGCGGACATTTCCAACTATGTTTACTATGCCGTTCCTAATACCTCGGCAACCCCTTTACTTGACGAAGAAGTTATTAACAATAAAGGCATTTATCCAACAGAAGAAGTAAAAGCAAAACTCTATGTGCAGGTCGCCCATACGGCTCGCTTTGATCGCTCTTTGACCCGTGCTTGGACTAACATCAAAACAGGTCGTTAGCACTTTTATCTTAGGCAAAGTTTTTGCATTGGCTTTATTGTAGTTTTTCAAATAGGTGAGTTATGTCCACATTTTCATCAAACCAGACTTCTTCTTTACCTAGCTGGCGCCAACCAGACAGTGTGCCTTTTCTAAAAATCGAAAACATTAACAAACGATTTGGTGACTTTACCGCCGTCAATAATGTGTCACTAGACATATACCAAAATGAGCTTTTTTGTTTACTCGGCGGTTCTGGCTCAGGCAAAAGTACCTTGCTAAGGATGTTAGCAGGTTTTGAAGCACCCAGCGCTGGACGCATACTTATTGATGGAGTGGATATGTCAAATATCCCACCATGGGAAAGACCAGTAAATATGATGTTTCAATCTTACGCTCTGTTCCCTCATCTTAACGTTGAGGCGAACGTGGCTTTTGGTTTAAAGCGCGAGCATCTTGGCAAAAATGAGATTCAACGCCGAGTTAATGACATGCTCGACATGGTGCAACTAGGCCATTTAGCCAAGCGTAAACCACACATGCTTTCTGGTGGGCAAAGACAGCGAGTTGCCTTAGCTAGGGCGTTAGTAAAAGAACCTAAACTATTGCTTTTAGATGAACCGCTCGGTGCCCTTGATAAAAAACTCAGAGAAGAAACTCAGTTTGAATTGATTCGTATCCAAGAGGAACTTGGTATTACTTTTGTGGTGGTGACTCACGATCAAGAAGAAGCTATGACATTGGCCACCCGTATTGGAGTCATGAATCATGGACAAATTATTCAAACAGCGGAGCCTCAAGACGTTTATGAATACCCAAGTAACCGCTTTGTGGCGCAATTTATTGGTAATGTAAACCTGTTTGATGGCGTGGTTATTGAGGACGAACGAGACAGTGTGGTGATCCAATGCAAAGACACGCAAAATCTCATACAAGTTAACCATGGTATCAGTTGCGCGCCTAATCAAGGTGTTAGCATTGCCATTCGCCCAGAAAAAATACGCCTTAGCCGTACACCACTGGAAAGTACCATAAATACCGCCGTAGGCATGATTACGGATATGGCTTATATGGGCAGTCAATCCGTCTATAAAGTGCGCTTAACATCCGGCAAAGAGGTTCGCATTACTCAGCCTAATAGCGTTCGTGATACCAGTGACAGATTAACCTGGGACGAGAAGGTTTATCTGGATTGGGACGCTGACAGCAGCGTGGTATTGACATCATGATTAAAAATAACTTGGTCAACCTCATCTTATTACGACTTCAAAATAAGGCTAAAAAGATAACCCTCGGGCGCTGGCTGGTTATATCAATCCCCATGTTATGGCTAGCGGCATTTTTCTTTATCCCCTTTCTGGTGGTATTTAAAATTTCCTTTGCTGAAGCCATGATCGCTGTCCCACCTTACTCACCATTAATCGAATGGGACCCTGATAATGCTTATGCCACACTCAAGATAACCTTAGGCAATTATCTCTTTTTATTCGAGTCACGCTTTTATTTAGATGCTTATTTAAGCTCGATCAAAATTGCAGCCATCTCAACCTTTTTTGCTTTGCTGATCGGCTTTCCTATTGCCTATCTCATCGCTCGCAGTGGACCAACGCTACGTACCTTGTTACTGGCCTTGGTGATATTGCCTTTTTGGACCTCTTTCTTACTCCGCGTATATGCTTGGATGGCACTGTTGAAGAAAAATGGCCCTATCAACGATGTGCTAATGATGTTGGGCATCATTGACCAACCACTGCAGATATTGCAAACCGATTTCGCCGTCTACCTTGGCATAGTTTATACCTACTTACCCTTTATGATTCTGCCGCTTTATGCCAATTTAGAAAAAATGGACATGAGCCTAATTGAAGCAGCACAAGATTTGGGAGCAAAACCTTACCAGGCATTTTGTATGATTACTGTGCCTTTGGCAAAACCCGGCATCATCGCCGGATGTTTATTGGTCTTTATTCCAGCGGTAGGAGAATACGTGATACCTGCCCTATTAGGCAGCTCAGAAACCTTGATGATTGGTCGCGTGTTATGGGATGAATTCTTCTTGAATCGTGACTGGCCATTAGCCTCAGCAGTAGCCATTTTCATGTTAATTGTCTTAGTTGGCCCCATTATGTTTATGCGTAATGGTAACAAGGAGGCACTCTAGTGAAAAAGCAATCCACCACCTTAACCATTACTGCAGGGCTGGGCTTTGTGTTTCTTTATGCGCCCATCATTGCCTTAATCATATACAGTTTTAACGCCTCTAAACTGGTGACCGTTTGGGGAGGTTGGTCACTGCAATGGTATAGCGCCTTGTTCCAAAACGAGCAAATAATGAAAGCCGCATGGGTGAGTTTAAAAATAGCTATGATCAGCGCCACCTTAGCATCTGTGTTAGGCACTCTGGCAGGTTTTGTACTCAGTCGTTTCCGTCCTTTTCGCGGAAAAACCCTGCTTGCAGGTTGGATAACTGCCCCTTTGGTGATGCCTGAAGTCATTACCGGGTTATCTTTACTCTTATTATTTGTCGCCATGGAAAGCCTTTTTGGTTGGCCTTCAGGGCGTGGCACTACCACCATAGTGATCGCACATACCACATTTTGTATGGCCTATGTTGCTGTGGTGGTACAATCGCGCTTAACCTCTTTGGACAGAAGCCTAGAGGAAGCGGCTATGGATTTGGGGGCCAAGCCAACAAGCTTGTTTTTTCTGATTACCTTGCCTTTAATTGCTCCTGCGATTATATCTGGCTGGTTATTGGCCTTCACTTTATCATTGGACGATCTCGTCATTGCGAGCTTTGTTTCCGGCCCAGGCAACAGCACCTTGCCTATGGTCATTTTCTCTAAAGTGAGACTTGGTGTAACACCTGAGATAAATGCCTTGGCCAGTCTGATGATTTTGATTGTTAGTGTGGCCGTCATTACCGCTATCTTTATCATGCGTCGCCAAAATCGTTTACACCCACCATCTTAAAATATGTTTTGAGGATGTTATCAAACATGAAAATTGGCATTTTAGCCGCTGGCAATACACCAGAAAGTTTACAAGATCGTTATCCTGCTTATGCGCAGATGTTTATCGAACAAATTAGTGACATTGATCCTCAGCTTGAGTTTGAGGTTTTTGATGTCCGTTTAAATGAGTTTCCAAAAGATTGCCAAGTCTGTGATGCTTGGTTAATCACTGGCTCAAGAGCGGATGCCTACTCAGATGAAGAATGGATCCTCAATTTATGTGATCTTATTCGCGACATAGACCAACATGGACAAACTCTGGTTGGGATTTGCTTCGGACACCAAGTCATAGCACGCGCACTCGGTGGAAAGGTTGAAAAATATTCTGCGGGATGGGGTGTTGGGATACACCATTATCAACTTTCAGAGCATGTTAGTCTTCCTCACAATTTATCAGCCAAAGAGGTTGCGATTTGCGCCTTTCATCAAGATCAGGTAGTAGAAAAACCCAACAAAATGCAAACCTTTCTCAGTTCAGAGTTTTGCCAGCATGCTGGCCTGATTTTTCAAGACCAAATACTGACCTTCCAAGCACACCCTGAATTTTCCAAAGCATACGAAACCGAACTGGTGAAACTCTATGATGGTATTACTCTTTCAGCAGAAGTCGTCTCGAAAGCTCACCAAAGCATTGCAAACTACACACTAGACAGCGAGCACCTAATGGCATGGATTACCGATTTTTTAAAAGCTGACAAAAGAGCCAGTAAATCGAGCTAAAAAGTGTGAAAAGTTCTTTTTTTGCTTATAAATGCGGCTTTTTGACATAGTTAGGTTCATTATTGTATGAATCTGAGATAGGATGATTTTTTATGAATAGAATGTATCACGATGAAAACCGTAATTTATTTCCTAGTCTGCGTTTTCAGTAGTAGCGTATTCAGCACAACACTTTCTCTTTATCAACAATCATTGCCTTTGCCTGATTCGCCACAGGATTACGTAATAGAAATTCAGGGCAAGGGTTATCAGTATGAAGATCTATTAGAATTTCCTCTGTATCATGCTCAATTCTCTACCATCTGGCGTGCCTCTGGCGACTTTATCGGACCGAAATTACAAGACCTTTTAGAGGATGCTGGTATTGCTGATTTTGAACAAGTCTACTTAGAAGCGACAGACGATTACGCAGTAATTATGCCTCGCCATGCTCCTGATCAGGAAGATGCCATTTTAGCACTCGCTTTAAACGGTAAACCTCTAAAAATCAATGATAAAGGCCCATTTTGGCTGGTCTGGCCAAGCCGAGAAGATACACTCAAGTTAAGCGCAAACGAAGGCGATCTTTGGATCTGGAGTCTGACCCGTATTACAAAGGTTAAATAAGTGATTTCGTTCAAGCCACAACCAATCAAGCTCCTTATCATTCCTTTTATATTTATTGCTTTGGTGATGTTGGCGGTTTTTCTGTGGCGTTTTCAACAGGACATTAAAGACATTCATCGACACATTGGTATCACCCCACATGAAATACGCTATCAATTACAGCAATCCAATTTACAAGTCGCCCTCATTGAACAAGAAATAAAGCTGACTCAGCAATACGATATAAAAAATTCGAAGTCAGCATTACTCAATCGTATCGAACAATTAAAATATCGTTTAGATAATATTCGAGTGGTTTGGAATAAGCTGCAATCTGATCTGGATAAAACCTCATTGAAAGAAGAACTCAATCGCTTTGAAGACAAGATTAATCAGCTTAAAGTAAACATACAGACAGCTAACTTGCATGATAAAGATCAGCTAAATCAGTTAAATATTTTGATTATGCAAATCAAAATCAACAGTGCTGCCATGTACAGTCATGGTAGTGATTATATTCGCCTACATACTGACCGCTATGTCAGTAAGCTGTCCCGGATTAACCAAGCAATCAATACACTCATTGTCATTTTTATCTTACTATTAGCCGTCTTGTCTTATGCACTAACGCTTATCTTTAAACAAAAAACAAATCTCAATAAACTGTCTATTGAAGACCCATTAACGGGTTTATTTAATCGCCGACAGTTTAATGATCACATGAGTCTAGCGGTTAATAATTACCATGCACAACAGACCAACTTTGCTCTTATGGTATTCGATATTGATTACTTTAAACTGTTTAACGACCAACTTGGTCACATTGCAGGAGACAAAGCTTTACAAGCCATTGCACAACATCTTACGGCACTAAAAAAGCAGTTCCCTAAAGTGGAGTTTTATCGAGTAGGTGGTGAGGAGTTTGCCTGTCTTTGTTATTTCCAAGATTATCGATACGCTAAAGACTTCGCCGAGACCATTCGAGCCTCCATTGAAGACTTAAAAATCACCCATTCAACCAGTAAAGTATCTTCTTATATCACTGTTTCAATTGGCATTGCTTACGCTGCGATGCAAGTAGAATTAACCTCTGATAGCCTTTATTCAACAGCAGACCAAGCTCTATATAAAGCCAAGAAAAAAGGTCGAAACCAAATTTGCTTCTACCAAAATGAATCATCATAAATGCCGACTAAAGTTCCTCTTCCATCAAGTGTAAAGGCTTAGAACAAATCATCTAATTTCCGTATCAAGACAAGTTTCTATTATTCTTTTTGACTAAGGAAGGTACGAACAAGTCCACTGGCAAGTTTCGCCGTCCAATATAAGCCTATTGGCAAGAAGCTTAACAAAGAATAAAAAGAGCTTAAACCACGCTCGGCAGCAAGCTCCTGCGCTGCCCTAATGCCCTACATCCATCTAGGTCTCCTTCGGGTCTTTCAGAGAAACGCCCTCTCTTTGTTAAGAGTGATTGAAAGGTATTAACATTCCTGCTCACTCTTGCCTTGATAGGCCGTTTCTCTGCTAAGACTGATGTTCAGAAGATTTATTCACACCTTCCTTAAATAGAATACGTACACACAGTCCACCATATTGACTTTCTTGCAAAATCAAATCAGCACGATGAAATTCCGTAATCGCTTTTACCAAAGCCAAACCTAACCCTTGACCTTGGCTATTGTGACTTCTTCGAAACAAAGGCAGTTGTACTTTATCAAGTAAATCAAGAGGAATTCCTGAACCGTTATCCTCTACCCTGATTTCATTATCTTCTGCTGTTAACCAAATTTCTGCTTCATCACCAGCATAACGATTTGCATTCTCTAGCAAATTACTCACGGCTTGTATAAGCATTTGACGATCTGCTCGAATCGTTACATGCGAAAATAATTGTACATGCAAAAGCTTACCTTCTTCCTCTAATGTTTCCTGATACAAGTCTGCAACTGACTCGATGACATTATTTAAAGCTATGAATTCATCTGCCGGAGCAATTTGCCGATTCGTTAATCGACTAATCCTTTGAATAACATTAAATATTTCAATGATATCATCCACTTTTTTGGAAACTCGATCTAAATCAAGGGTAGGACTCAGCATTTCAAGTTCATTTTTTAAATGCGTCAATGGAGTTCGCAGTTCGTGAGCAAAATGTTGGGCATGATGTTTAATATGCTGAATGGATTGATCAAGCTTTTCCGTCGTACTATCAATACTTGCCATTAGATCATCAAGATCATCTTGGCATTTTTCTGGAGCAAGCCGGATCGCTAAATTCCCTTGTGCTATCTTACTTAATCCTTGTGAAATCTTAGTTAAGCGTCTTTGCTGGAAGGCACCGAATAAACACCCCCCTATAATAGAAACAAGGATCAACAAAACACCAATTGGCCAAACAATGACTGGAATCAAATCGAGCACATCTTCCGCTTCGTCAATGGGCATATAAACGGCAATTTTTCCACCGACCACATCCGTCACATAAACACGCCACCTGTTCAGATGCTGATAATCCTCTTTCGTAGCCTCATGCTGTAGGACCAACATACTATTTAAGCCCTGTTCTGTACCACTCTTTAACCACCTTAAATATCGTGCATCAAACAACGCCTCATCGTTCATTGTAAAAAAGCCGGTTTGATTAAAGACTGCAGATTTTACTGTCCCGTACACTTTAGATTGGTAGGAGCGAAAAGCATCAAATCGATTCTCTATGGGTATTTGTTCATCTTGAGCATACCAATTAGGCATTCCATTTGAGAGGGTAAAAGATTCTTTCAAATCTTGAGCATAGAATTCCAGTTCTTCATCTATGTCTTGACGAGTTTGAGAGGTGATTTGTTGTTGAAGAAACCAGCTTGCAAGTATTAAAACGACGATAAAAAAAACGGATTGTAGCAAGGCATAACGCACACCACTCATCCGAAATAGTGCCTTAACCAAATACATACCCTGCTCCACGCACAGTTTCAATCAAGGAGGTTGAAAAAGGTTTATCAATTTTCGCCCTTAAACGACTCACATGGGTTTCAACAATACTACTAGAGGGATTAAAGTCGATATTCCATACTCGCTCCAACAACATAGACTTTGTCATTACACGACCTGGATTGCGCATAAAGACTTCTAACAAACGAACCTCTTTCGTATTAAGCAAAATCTTTTGCTGCGCTCTTTGGCATTGAAAAGACAATAAATCCAGCTCAATGTCTTTGTGTCGTAAAACCATCGCCTGAGAAACATCATCAGACTCAACGAACACTCTTCGTCCTAAGGCATTAACACGAGCCAACAACTCAGACAAAGCAAACGGCTTAGCAAGATAATCATCGGCTCCAGCGTTTAAACCTGCGACTTTATCCTCGATATCAGCAAGAGCCGTTAACATGATTGCGGGCGTCTTCACTTTCGCACTACGCAATGCCTTCAATACACTCAGTCCATCTAGATCCGGTATCATCCAATCCAAAATTAAAACTTGATACTCTCGTGTTGTCGCCGCAATTAAAGCTTCTTTTCCTTTAGCAAAGCCATCTACAAGATGACCAGCCGAGGTCAAACTTGTTAATAACCAATCTCGTATTTCTTTATCGTCTTCGAGTACTAATAATTGCATTGAATTACCATAAAAAAAGAAAAACCATTCATTCTTCGCTCTTATCACCAAAGTCAATAAAACGAATGTAGTTTCAAAAACGAACCCTTTCAATCTCAAGGAAAGAAATAAGCTTCTAACAAAACAATTCCAAACAAAAAGAAGTTATGAGCAAAACCAGTTACACGACTGTAACAATAGGTATATTCATAACTTCTGCATATATCAATAGATTTAATTAAGCAAAAGACTCTGCTAAAACAAAGCATCTTCTTCCATAAAATCAATCACTTCGTTCTCACTTTGCATCAGAGTAAGAATAAAGTCCATCCAAGTCTCATCCATGACTTTTACACGATTACTGGCCAACAATTCACCATTCAGACCATCAATCACTAAAGTTGATACCCCTAGCTCACTGCTCAAACTTACAATAAAAACGGGGTGCTCCAGATCATAATCCAAACTTGCCACCGTGACTCTGCCTTTTTCTTCACCTTGCGCTTTTTTAATCGCCTCTATCATAGATAATTTTGGCTCAAGCAGCTCAATTTCCTCATGTTTGATACTTTCTACATCGGAACCTTGTGCAGCAATTGCCATATTTGAAAAGGCCAAGAGTGCGAATAGCGTCAATAAAGCGTGTTTCATTGGTATCTCCTACAATTTAATGTCAGTGTCGACATTGCAGAGCTTACCCATGAAACCTCACCATTTTTATTCTGCAAGTTTACAAATTTGTAAACTTAAGCATTTCTTTAATGGAAATAATGACTTTCAAAAAAAGCTATTTATTTACTACTTTATAACTTTTAGAGTTGGGCAAGTTTCATATAAATAGGACAATGAATCATGCCCTCTATTGTTATTCACACTTCATCCTCACCCACTCATTTATTTTTACTATTCCACGGAGTCGGTGCAACGCCACAAAGTCTTGAACCACTAGGTAAGCTCATTGCGTTAGATCATCCTAATGCTGCAGTTGTATCAGTAGAGGCCCCCGAAGTGTCCGACCTTGGACAAGGTTTTCAATGGTTTTCTATAAAGGGTGTCACAGAAAAAAATCGCCTTTCACGGATCGAAAAAGCACTACCAAGCTTTGTTGAATGCGTACAATCTTGGCAAGCTGAATTTCAGGCTTCCTATCAGAACACTTGTTTAATTGGCTTTTCCCAAGGCGCCATTATGTCATTGTCCTCAAGTCAGCTTTCCTCATCTAGTCTGGCCTCAAGGATTATTTCGTTATCTGGACGCTTTGCCACATTACCGCAAATTGCTCCTAAGGAGACTCAAATTATCTTTTTCCACGGTGAAAATGACGAAATTATTAATATAGAATTTGCGAAAAATGCCTATCATGCACTGGTTGCTTTAGGGGCAGATACCGAATTACACACTATTCCCCAATTAGGCCATGCCATTACTCAAGCAGAGGCTGATAAGTTACTGTCTTTGTTGAAACAAAATTAATACAAAAAAAGGGGCAAAAATGCCCCTTTTCAATCAATATAAAGCCTACTGAATCACAATAGTATTAAATGGTGCCTTCTAAAGACCCTTCTAACTGAGCCAGCTCTTGACCACCAGCCATCAAATCTTGAAGTTCCTCAGAAGTGATTTCACCTCTTGCAGCTGTACCTAAAGTTTTACCTCGATTCAAGACGGTAAAACGATCCCCTACAGCCAATGCATGTCGAACGTTGTGGCTAATGAATACCACACCCACGCCCTGCTTGCGCACCTTGTCTATGGTTGCTAATACATTTGAGGTTTGACGTACCCCCAATGCAGAAGTTGGTTCATCTAGAATCAACACTTTAGCACCGAAATACACAGCACGAGCAATGGCAACTGTTTGGCGCTCACCGCCAGACAAGGTGCCCACTGCCTGATCAGCACTGCGCAAGTTAATGCCCATTTTTTTCATTTCCGTCATGGTGATTTCATCAGCCAACTCGGTATCATAACGTTTCCATAGGAACTGACCTTTGGTTGGCTCACGTCCCATAAAGAAATTACGCGCTACCGACATAAGCGGAATCATGGCCAAATCTTGGTATACACAAGCGATACCAGCCGCCATAGCATCACGAGGACTACCAAACTCTACGGGTTTTCCACCCATGAAAATTTGTCCTTGGCTTGGGCGATATACACCAGACATGGTTTTGATAAAAGTAGATTTACCCGCGCCGTTATCACCCAATAAACAATGACACTCACCAGGTCGTACATCAAAACTCACGCCATTCAACGCGATGACATTACCAAAGTGCTTTTCAATATTATCCATATGAAGAATTGATTCAGACATATTAGCGCTCCCCTGTCACACGTTTACGAATAGCGTTATTAAAAATAACTGCCAACAACAACATTGACCCGAGGAAAACTTGGAACCAATCCTGATCGATATTAGTGTAGGTCAGACCGATAACCACCATACCGAAGATGATAGATCCGAAGAAAGCGCCAATCGCAGAACCATAACCACCAGTAAGCAAACAGCCACCTATTACCGCCGCGATAATGGCTTCAAATTCCTTCATAAAACCACGACGAGCATCAGTACTGCCGGCATCCAGAACTTGCGTGATCGCCAGCAGAGCCGCACACGAAGCCGTTAACATAAACAAAGCAATTTTCACTTTACGTACTGGAACACCAGAATTAGATGCAGCAGTTTTATCCCCACCCGCAGCAAAAATCCAGTTACCAGCAGGTGTTTTCAACAATACATAGGTTGCGACTCCGGCCAAGACCAAGAACCAAATGATTTCTACAGGGATACCTGGTACCTTTGGCAACCCACTACGGAAGGAGTCAATCCATCCCATTGAAGCGGCCCATTGAAAGAAACCTTGGAAAGCATCGCCACTAAAGAAAGGCACCAACGGATCACCTGCAACGGCATCTCGTACACCACGCAGCTGAGTTGAACCACCAGTCGCTGCCTTTAAGCCAACTAATGACAAGCCACGTAAGATAAATAAAAATGCCAGTGTCACGATAAAAGATGGTAAGCCAGTTCTGAGAACAATTTGTCCATTTATTGCGCCTACACCAGCACAGAAAGCCAAAGTAACAGGGATGGCTAGGATCAAAGGAAGATCAACATTGACAACACAAAAGCCAAATACTAAACCCGCAAATGCCACCATAGAGCCGATAGAAAGGTCAAACTCACCACCTATCATCAATAATGCTGCAGCAATTGCCAAAATACCTAATTGTGCTGCTGGCGATAGGATGTTCATGATTCCAGATAAGGTAAACATTGAGCCATCAGCGGTAAACATAAAAAAGATTGCAACAAGTAAAGCTCCTGCCACGGCTCCAAGCTCTGGTCGTTTCATTAGACGAGCTACGCGGCTTTCTTCCTTTAATCGTTCATCAACTGTCGAGTCATTCTCTAGTGACATAAATCCTCCGGAACGCATTCAGTAAAACTGAAACGGAATACATTAAGGTGTGAAATAGGAAGGCCATAAAGCCTTCCTAGTTTATAGAAGTATTAGCGAATACCTTTCGCAGATAGGTCAATTACTTGTGCAGCTTTTTCCGCTGTAATCAAGTTTGGACCAGAAGGTACGTTACCACCTGGAATCAAACCGTAAGCAGCATTAAGTGCTAAGAAATTAACAGACATGTAACCTTGCAAGAATTGCTGTTGGTCGATAGCAAAGGATGCATCACCGTCAACAATGGCTTTTAAGAAGTCTGCAGATAGGTCAAATGTAGCAACTCTCACATCGCCAGATAGGCCAAGAGATTTCACCGCAGCAACCGTAGGCTCACCAGCGGTAGCAGCACCCAGAGCCATAATAGTGTCTACGTCTGGATTAGAGTCCAATGCCGCACGAACTTTAGATTCAATTTCTGCTGGATCATTGGTTGTAGGTAGGATACCAACGTTACCACCAAAACCTTCTGTGAAACCCGCACAGCGTTGGTCTAGAGATACGTTACCCACTTCTTGGTTAACACAAAGACCTTTTTTACCGCCCATTGCTTTGAGCTTTTCGCCCGCAGCTTTACCTGCGTCGTATTCTTCTTGACCTACGTGTAATAAGGCGCCAAGAGCTTTAGACACGTCAGAACCTGCGTTAATAGAAATAACAGGAATGCCTGCATTCACCGCACGACGAATAGATGGTCCTAATGCATCCGCGTCAGGAATCGATACCACCAAACCGTCTGGCTCTTGGTTCACTGCTGCATCAATTAGCTGTGCCATTGCGACCATATCAAAAGTCTCTGGGGCACGATAATCAACGTCTGCACCAGTGTGTTCTGCAGCCAATTCCACACCGTTTTTCACCACAGACCAAAACGGATCGTTTGCTTGTCCATGTGTAACCACAATGATGTTGGCTGATAAAGCAATACTGGAACATAACCCAGCTGAAGTAGCCAATAGACCTTTTATTATTTTTTTCATTCTCTAGCTCCTCTTAGGATAGTAGTTGGACGGCAAAAGAATTCACCGTTAACCCTGGTAGTCACACCAAAAGTTAATAACTAGTTTAGCCAACTAAGAAAAAATTGCCATAGCAAATAGAATAAAAATTGCAAAAAAAATAAAAAATAGAATAATTGATTCGAAATGGCTTGATTAAGCATTTCATTTTTCAACTAAAATTTTTGCACACAAGATGTCGACTAAGATGGTTGCCAGCTTTCTAACATGTCACAAATGACCACAATAACTTGTTAGTATTTCTGTATTATGAAGGGATTGACCAAAACAGATCAAAACGGTGAATAGAATTATTCGTAAAGCATATGGGAGCAGAGTTTCATTCAAAGCCTTCTGGATAAAGGTCTTTGACCCGCTCAGCAAAATATGGAGTCAAGATTGATTCGCTCTTCTCCATGTTGAGCTAAAGCGCCACGATAACACCTGTGGTGCTATCGTGGCTGTTGCCTATTCCCGTTTACTCGCTGGCAAGCAACTTGTACTCGGGCGTCCACCAGCTGTGAATCTGGGCTGGAATTTGACAAGGGAGCTTAACCTTAGCAATAGGGCCATCTTCTAAGCGCTCGGCGTCCAAGATTAGCAAATCCGTCTCGCCGCCTTTCGCCATGTTGACACCAACACCAATGATGTAACCCTCACCTTCTCCAGCGCGGGCACTCTTCGGCGCGAACACGCATTCGTAAAGGGCAACACCTGGGTCTGCTTGGAAACGATTGATCTTGCCAGTTTGATGGTCAATTCTCAGGTATTGAGTGAACTGCCAAGTGTTCTCCGCATCTGGTGCAGAACTCGCCTGGAAGCCGTAACGATAAGGCACAGTGTTGTATCTATCATCTTGACGCGGTAGCTCGCCGCCCACTTGTGCAAGCGTCTCCATTTCAAAACTTTTTGGACTCGGGCCAGACATATCCATGCTGGTACGGGTAAGTATGGTTTTGGAATCATTAAGGTTCCACTCACCACCTTTTTGTGGCATAAATGGCAGCTGGTTACCCATGGATACAGGTGCATCGATGTAGACACGCTCTTTGTCGTCGAACGCACCCATGATGTGGTACATACCACGAGTCGGGCCTTTAACCCATTTCAAATCGGAGCCATCACCACCGCGACGAATGCAACCAACATAAGTGGGTTGGCTACTATCCCACGCCCAATGCACGCCACCGTTACGCATTTGTTCTTCATCGAACATTACTGGCTGAAGGAAAAACGCGATGAAGTTTTCAGTTACCGCAAAATCGTGCAACAGCGACACATAAGGTACATTGATCTTCACGTTCCAAACCAGTTGACCGGAGCGTGAGAACTCGTAAATTTGAACCGCATCACTGCCGTGACCATCAGCCTCGTAACCAAAACCTACAAGGTTTCCAGTATGGGAGTCGAACTTAGGGTGCGCAGTAAAAGTCTGGCCTTTTAACTGGCCGTCAAAGTTGTAATTGGCGTCAATAGTTTCTAACGTAAATGGATCTAGCGCCGACGGTGGGCTATCCTCCTTAAGCGCTAACATCATATTCTTGTAAGGGACAATATGAGTGTTGGCCGTGCTTCGGCTCATGCCAAGAACGCTTGGATCATCCTCGTAAGGGTTGCGGTAAATCGGAAACAAAATACGCCCAGCTTTTTCTTGAGCGAGATAGCGGTCCGTACGCACAAAACGGCTGCGAAAATTAACTCGACCATTTTTAATCCGAAAGACACTGGCGTGGCCATCACCGTCGAAGGGAATAGTATTCGGGTGCAAGCGATATTGGGGATCTGGACCAATACGGTGAAAACAACCTTCTAGATCTGAGGGTATTTCACCCTCTACTTCACAGTCAGTCACGTTCATTTCAACGCGAAATAATCGCTCTGCTGAATCCCAAGGAGTTACTTGGTCCTCTGCATTATCATGATTTGTATCTTGCATGATAAACCTACCTCTTTCAGTTATTGTTTTTGTTTTTAAATGGGGAGAATTACCAGCGTGCCAGCCTCACAGAAACGTGAAGCGACCGAATTCGGCTTTGGACAATTAAAGAGATGAAGCAAAAGCTCAAGGTGCTTAAAAACACTCATTGCGACTACCTATTCTTATTATGCTGGCAATACTTACACATGGCCAAAGCGCCGCTAACGGCTAAATATTGACCAAAATTTGAACTTGGAATCAGTATATCAATGAGGCACTATTTACCATATTGATAGTTTTAAATATTGGTTATTTAATATTGATGGCGGATTATGAACTTAAAACGACTTGATTTAGGGGTATTGGTGGTACTGGACGCCCTTTTCAAAGAGGGTAGTGTCAGTCAGGCAGCAACCAGGCTTTCCATCAGCCAACCCAGTGTTAGCTACTCTCTTAAAAAGCTTCGCGAGGCTCTCAATGATGAGCTGTTTGTGCGTGCGGGTAACCGCATGTTGCCCACGGCCAAGGCGCTAGAGTTGGAAGAGCCCTTACGAAATCTGCTGTCTATTCTGCAGAACGACATCATCCAAGAGAGCCACTTTAACCCCAAAATCGACCAACGCCGGTTTATCATCAACACTGGCGACGTGGGCGAAGTCGCTTTTATGCCGAAGTTACTGAGCTGGATAAGCCGAGAAGCACCGGGAATCACCATTGAGTGTGCATACGCAAAAACCGTGCAGCTGCCTCAAGCTCTAGAAGATAGGGAAATAGACCTCGCCATCGGTAATATGGCTGGGCTAGATAACCCTAATATTCATCGAACCCAACTGTTTGAGCACCCATTTGTATGCGCTGTAAGTGACTCTCACCCCTTTATTCGTGATACGCTAAACATAGACCTGTTTCGGCAAGCTAAGCATGTAGGCCTTGCTGGGGAAGGCTATAGCCAAGAGATCTTCGAAGCGGAAATCATTAAGCAAGCTGGCGTCAGAGACGTGGTATTTCGCACCAAACACTTTATGCATTTACCGCAAATCGTGCGGGGCACCGATCTAGTAGCCACTCTGCCTAAAATTGCTGTTGCGGCACAGCAAAACACCTCTGGTTTGCGCATCTTTACCCCCCCTTTCTCTCTCACCAAGGTGCCCGTCGCCATGTACTGGCACCATCGCTACCATAGGGATGCAGGGCTTTGTTGGTTACGCCAACTGGTTATGGAATTATTCGCGGAAAAAGATCCAACCAACGATTTTGAAATTTCTATCCAGGAATAAGGCTAACCTGAGTTTGAATTGGCGTTCTGCAATAGGCACATAGTGCATATATCCATAGTATTGACGTACTTCCAAGTCAGAAAGGGCGTCTGTTTGTATCAGAATAATTAGATGAAAACCCTTACTTAGAAAAATCTTATCCAACCAAACAGAAAGCTTGTTTGTATGCTTTTATCAACAATGGGACTGTTTTTAACTTCATCAGAGAGATACTCCAAACTCAATTGTGTCACCAGCACACTACTATCACTCAACTCATAATGCATGTCGATCCCGATATAAGGTTGGAAACTGGATTTTGCTTTGTATTCGGGACGATCTTCTCGCACTTCTTTCGTTTCAATCCCATATAGGTATTGATTTAACTCTGAACTAGCTTTACTAATCCCAAAACTGACATCAATCATGTATCGAGCATAGTTTTTGTGAAAGCCCAACCCAGTCGATAAAGAGTCGCCATGATGAGTCCCCGATATGTCTCTCACATATTCTCCCTGCCAATACCATTGTGTCATCAAGTGATTGGCCAATACATAATTAGCCGATACTCCTAAATCAATCGTAGAAGATCGTTTTAACCCTGTTAATGCCTTGGAATCTTTTGCTTCATAAGGCGCTGAGCTCGAGCTTGCATCTAGCGTTAAGGTCAAATTACCCGCTTGGTAAAATTCGTAAAATACGCCATCTATCCCCAGATGTAGATGCTCCCACTCGTAAGCGATGTAGGGTTGCAGCGATAAGTCAAAATCATCCGCTTGTCGATATTCAATCGACTCCGCATTGATGAAGCCACCTAACAACCAACCTTGTGCTTCTCCCGTAGTTTGAAAACTGGCTTGCGCATATGGTGTCGCCACTGCCCCCAAAACGATCATTGCATTCACTGCGTGCTGAAACATGTCTCGATTCCTGTTATTTCATCCGATAATGAACAGATTAATAAACAAGCATACTGAGGTCGTCTCGTCGTGAGAGGTGAAACAAATCGCAAAGTTTTATAAAATACTCAGTGTCTTAGCCGACATGGAAAGACAAACCATTCCCTCAATGAGCGACAATTCCCATCATCAGGATTGAATAGGATATGAATACAGTGGATACGATTGAAGCCATTTTTGCTTCTGCGGTATTAGGACAATGCTTATTAACCATCAGCTTATTAATCGTTAAGAAAGACCCTCTGCACATTTATGCGCCATTAATTGTGTTCTTTACAGCCATTTTCATTAATAGCCTTTCCACCACAATCGACATACTTCCATTCGACGCATCGAGTTTTCTGATTAAATACACCAGCACTGTATTTGGTTTTATCTGTTTGCTGCTCTTATTTCCTTTTCTTTGGTTTTATATCCGTAACATTACCAGTCCAGTTCTAATAGAATGGCGCAAACAAGACATCTATCATCTCATACCTTTTATCATAGGTTTGGGCGTTGCCACTTTACTCTTGTCTTTACCTGTTAATATGATGGCCATGCTCTTCGATGAAAATGCAGAGGGTCCTGTGACTTGGTTGTTAGAGTTCGCGGCATGGTCTTTGTATCTTTTGATGATTTTATGGGCGATACAATGTCTGTGTTATTTCACTGTGTTTGTACGTCATTTAGTACGCCATAAACAGCAACTTAAACATTATTTTTCCAGTACTGAAGACAGAGAACTGATGTGGATTTACGTGGTGAGTGTACTCATGATTACCACTCTAATGGTTTCTTGGGTAGGCATGTTTACTGACTATATTGATCAATTTGAATATTTAGTAGACATCTTGGTTCTATGTTTTGTTTTTACCCTATCTCATTGGAGTTTACGGCAAGGCAGCTTTATGCAAGAAACAGCATTTGCCGATCTTAACGCAACAGAAGAATCAGCAGGCATGTCGTCTATCAAAAGTCCTGCTAAATATGAAAAATCCGCACTCACCGAAGCTCATATTGATCGTATCGAACAAAACATTCATAAAGTCATGCAAGAGCAGCAATTGTATTTGAATCCTAACCTTTCATTATCCGATCTTTCTAAAGCGGTAGCAGAGCCTGCCAATTACGTTTCTCAGACCTTAAATGGTCGCCTTGGCGATACCTTTTTCGACTTTATCAATGCATTGCGTATTAAAGAGGCTCTTAAACTGATCGGACAAGAAGAGAAAACCGTTTTAGACATTGCATACGAAGTAGGCTTTAACTCACGGTCTTCTTTCTATAAAGCCTTTAAAAGAGAAACTGGGCTAACACCAACAGCCTATAAGCAGAGCCTTCAGCCTTCTTGAGAAAACCACTAAATGGGAAAGTAGCCATCTCTCTGTCAAGCGGTGCTTGGCAGAGTCAAACAGCATTAGGACGCATTTTAATCAATTCAATAAACGGATTTTTGCGAATTCACAACACCAATATCACGCTGATGCCCATTTCTTTGGAATGATTGTGAGGTTCAATCATAGGAGTACTATCCAAATCATAATCTATGGTGGAATCATCAATATTCCAATATTTGTAGAAGGCCTCTACTTTAATCTGCCAGTCCTTGCTAATTGGCTTCGAAAGCCCCAATCTTACGCGATTACCATAGCCATTGTATTGCGAAAATGACAGATCTTGGTGACCATTTAGTCTTCCTAAGTGGCTGGTATTTTCACCTAGGGAAGGAGCGAATAAGTCTTCTGAACATCAGTCTTATCAGAGAAACGGCCTATCAAGGCAAGAGTGAGCAGGAATGTTAATACCTTTCAATTACTCTTAACACAGAGAGGCCGTTTCTCTGAAAGACCCGAAGGGCGTGGGCTAAGCTCTCTTTATTCTTTGTTAAGCTTCTTGCCAATATACTTATATTGGACGGCGAAACTTGCCTCGAATAAAAGAGAGTTATCCACACGCTGAAGTCAGTGGACTTGTTCGTACCTTCCCTAGAATCAAATAATCAAATTCGACATTGCCATACAACCCCCAATCGGAAAAAAGTTGCTTGCGTTCAAAATCAATCCCAATTGGGATGTAATAGTAAACCTGCTCACGTTCATAACCATGACGTTCAGTACTGGACACCCTACCACTGGAATCATCATTTAAATATCGATACCCCAAGCCAATATAGCTCGTCACTTGCCATTTTGAATCAAGCCGCCAAGGACTGCCCGATAAACCACGTATTTCAAATAACTCATCGGGAATACCCTGGATGGTACCAGAACCTTCATAGTCCATTTTACCGCTTGAAATAGTCACTTCTAACGCTTTCACATTATGAGCTTGTTGGTAAATAAAACGTCCGTTAAAACCCGATAATGACCCTTTTTCTTGCATTACCGATGGCTCGGTATAAACAATATTGGACGCATGCAAACCTAGTTCTACTTGAGTCGTTGCGAAAGTCATTGTGCTCATTCCGAACAAACATAGCGCCGACAACATACGAAATTGCATCATGACAAACTTTATTCCTTATTCGATACCTTGATGTCCATGACAACGGAGTGCTTATTAAAATCCGCACCCACACTAAATTAATAGAATTCATCTAAAATTGAAAAAATACAATTTTATTCATATTAAGATTTAAACAACAATCGTATCAGCTCTTAGCGATACAACAAATGATTCTTTTTCTAACAATAAGAAATACATCGACGGTGAAAGACTTAATCCATCAAGAGCACTATGAGACTTATGCACTTACATAACAGGATGACAGATCACCATGCACACAAAATTTAGCTTCAGCATCAACACACTGAAATTTGATGAAGACTATCAGCCATCAGCAAACACTCGTATCACGACTAACTTTGCCAACCTTGCGAGAGGTCGGCACCGACAAAGTAATTTACGTAATGCCTTAAAGATGATTAACAATCGTTTTAATGCATTAGCCCATTGGGATAACCCCAAAAGCGAGCGTTATCATATTGAATTGAATATCGTATCCGTCAATATAAATGTGGAAGCCAAGCAACAAAGCTTCCCAAGTATCGAAATCTTACAAACCTGGATTCTAGACAGGGACACCCAACAACGTATTCCTGGCGTAGTGGGCAATAACTTTTCTTCTTATGTACGAGATTATGATTTTAGCGTGCTATTGCCGAGTCATAATAAAGATAAAGAATCGTTCAGCGTGCCAGAAGGCTTTGGCGAACTGCATGGCAAACTCTTCCAACATTTTATTCGCTCCTCAAGCTACCAGCAGGCATTCAATAAGCCGCCCATTATTTGTTTGAGCGTTTCGGACAACAAAACTTACCGTAGAACAGAAAACGAACACCCTGTCTTAGGCTTTGAATATCGGCCCAATGACTCATCCTTGACAGAAAAGTACTTTCAAAAAATGGGTTTAAAGGTTCGCTACTTTATGCCACCAAACAGTGTTGCACCTTTGGCATTTTATTACTTTGGTGACTTGCTGAATGATTACACCAATCTTGAACTAATCAGCACCATTAGCACCATGGAAACCTTCCAGAAAATCTATCGACCTGAGATTTACAACGCCAACACAGTGGCTGGTCATTATTACCAACCCAATTTGCAAAACTCAGATCATTCACTCACACACATTGTGTATGACAGAAAAGAACGCAGTCATCTTGCCGTACAGCAAGGCAAGTTTGCCGAAGAAAACTTCATTAAACCCTATCAAGCGATATTGCAGCAGTGGTCAGATAATTATGCTGTTTCATCACGTCAATAAATATGAGAAGAGAATGTATTATGAATACAATATTACCTACCTCAAGCGCTGGCAGTTTGCCAAAACCCACTTGGCTAGCACAACCGGAAGTATTATGGTCACCGTGGAAATTACAGGGTGAGGAACTGCACACAGGCCAGCAAGATGCGCTCAGAATTGCACTACAAGAACAAAAATTCGCTGGTCTCGACATAGTCAGTGATGGCGAGCAAACTCGTCAACATTTTGTCACCACTTTTGTTGAACATCTTGCTGGAGTGGATTTTGAAAAACGAAAAACCGTTCGGATTCGCAATCGCTATGATGCCAGTGTCCCCACTGTAGTGGGACCCGTGTCACGCCAAAAATCGGTTTTTGTTGAGCATGCCAAATTTTTACGTCAACAGACAAAACAACCTATCAAATGGGCTCTACCCGGCCCTATGACTATGATTGATACAGTCTACGATGACCATTATAAAAGTCGCGAGAAGTTGGCTTGGGAATTCGCCAAAATTCTCAACCAAGAAGCTAAAGAATTAGCCGCCGCTGGCGTGGACATCATCCAATTTGATGAGCCTGCGTTTAATGTGTTTTTTGATGATGTGAATGATTGGGGCATTGCCTGTTTAGAAAAAGCCTGTGAAGGACTGAGCTGTGAAACCGCAGTCCATATTTGTTATGGATACGGCATCAAAGCCAATACTGACTGGAAAAAGACGCTGGGCTCTGAATGGCGTCAGTACGAAGAAGTGTTTCCCAAACTACAACAATCCACTATAGATATTATTTCACTGGAATGTCATAACTCACATGTACCAATCGAGTTATTGGAACTGATTCGTGGCAAAAAAGTCATGGTTGGTGCGATAGACGTTGCCACTAATAAGATTGAAACGCCTGAAGAAGTCGCCGACACCCTGCGTAAAGCACTCAAATATGTCGATGTGGATAAACTCTACCCGTGCACCAACTGTGGCATGGCGCCTTTGTCACGTAAAGTTGCTAACGCCAAATTAAAAGCACTCAGTGACGGAGCGGCTATTGTTCGACAAGAAATTGCTTTGCAAAAACAAGCGTCGATTGCTTAAGGAAGGTACGAACAAGTCCACTGACTTCAGCGTGTGGATAACTCTCTTTTATTCGAGGCAAGTTTCGCTGTCCAATATAAGCATATTGGCAAGAAGCTTAACAAAGAATAAAGAGAGCTTAGCCCACGCCCTTCGGGTCTTTCAGAGAAACGCCCTCTCTGTGTTAAGAGTGATTGAAAGGTATTAACATTCCTGCTCACTCTTGCCTTGATAGGCCGTTTCTCTGATAAGACTGATGTTCAGAAGACTTATTCGCACCTTCCTTAACGTTTTAACCAAGGACAAGGTAAAGGCATCACTTGCCTTGTCCCCAGTTAGGCGATCAATTATTTGGCCAATATGACAAATGCCCCTCACTCTCCACTTTATTTGCAGCGGATCACTGTTGGCTTCAAATCACTGTTGGCTGCGGATCCATTGCCCTGCTAAACGACTCACATTCAACTGCACAAATAATGAGCAGGAAAGCCTTTTTTGATCCAATATCGACCATATGGTCAGCTAATGATTTTTAATCATTTCATAACTCTTTGTAATTTATAAGAAAAATTTATTGGCATAGTTAATGCAAAATGAATACTGATCAAATGGTCAGGAATGAATTCATTCTACCAAATCCCTGTTTTTATAAATGATGAATAACTAGAGAAGACAAGAGAGGCAATTATGGACGTAGGCGTATTTATCCCCATTGGTAATAATGGTTGGCTGATTTCAAAAACCTCACCTCAGTACAAACCGAGTTTTGATCTCAATAAAGAAATTGTTATGAAAGCAGAAGAATATGGAATGGATTTCGCGCTTTCCATGATCAAACTGAGAGGCTTCGGCGGTGAAACCGAATTTTGGGACTACAATCTTGAATCTTTCACCCTAATGGCTGGCTTAGCGGCCGTTACCAGTAAAATCCAACTCTATGCAACAGCGCCAACCTTGGTGCTCCCCCCTGCCATTATGGCACGCATGGCAACCACCATTGATTCCATTTCTAATGGGCGCTTCGGCGTTAACCTAGTAACTGGTTGGCAACGACCAGAATATTCTCAAATGGGCATGTGGCCAGGCGATGAGTACTTCTCTAGTCGCTACAATTATCTTGAAGAATACATCAAAGTCGTCAAAGAATTATGGACAACAGGCAAGAGCGACTTCAAAGGTGAATTCTTCCAAATGGACGATTGCCGCATGCTGCCAAAACCTTCCCGTGACATTCCGATTATTTGTGCTGGACAAAGTGCATCCGGCATGGAGTTCACTGCCAATCATGCCAACTACAATTTCTGTTTCGGTAAAGGCGTCAATACTCCTACCGCTTTTGCCCCTACCGCAGCCAGATTACAAGAAGCCGCTGCCAAAGCAGAACGTGATGTTGATTCCGCTGTACTCATGATGGTCATCGCCGATGAAACGGATGAAAAGGCTATGGCGAAATGGGAACTTTATAAAGAAGGTCAAGATTTTGAAGCTACAGATTGGATGACGGAGCAAGGTGCGGCGGATAAAAAATCAGGCAAGGATACCAATGTACGAGATATGACAAACCCAACGTCGGTGGTGAATTTTAATATGGGTACGCTGGTCGGTTCTTATGAAAAAGTCGCCGCTATGCTAGATGAAATTGCTACCGTACCAGGTTGTGGTGGCGTGTTATTAACCTTCGACGACTTTATCCAAGGCATGGACGATTATGGTAAGAAAATCCAACCGCTGATGAAATCCCGTCAACACATTCAGGCAGCGGCGGTTTAAACATGAGCATTGAAGAACTCAAATTATCAGGCTATTACGATGGCACTCAAGCTAATGAAATCATATTGCCAGCCAAACCTGAGCCATTAACCATTAATCTAAAAGAAACTGCCATTATCGTAGTCGATATGCAAAACGCATACGCCACCAAAAACGGTTACTTGGATCGTGCGGGGTTTGATATTTCAAGCACTGGCCCGGTGATTCAGCAAACCGCCAAAGTATTGGATGTGGCACGTAACGCAGGCATGCCTGTGGTCTACTTCCAAAATGGTTGGGATCCAGAGTACACAGAAGCAGGAGGCCCCGGCTCACCCAACTGGTACAAATCCAACGCCTTAAAAACCATGCGTAAGCAACCTGAACTCATGGGAACCTTGTTAGCAAAAGGCACGTGGGATTATGAACTGGTAGAGGAACTGGCCCCGCAACCTGGTGACATTGTTATTCCAAAAACTCGCTACAGTGGTTTTTACAACACCAACTTGGACAGCATGCTGCGCAGTCGTGGAATCAAAACCCTCGTCTTTACAGGCATCGCCACCAATGTGTGCGTGGAATCGACTTTGCGAGACGGCTTTTTCTTGGAATATTTTGGCGTCGTCTTAGCCGATGCAACTCATCAGGCGGGTTCGGAGTCTATCCAACAAGCTTCTTTATACAACATAGAAACCTTCTTTGGCTGGGTTTCTGACGTAGACACTTTTTGTGACCAAGTCGCAAAACAATCGACATAACAAAACCATTATCAATCGAGGAAACATTTATGAGTAAAAAATCCATTATCCCAGCAGGCACTGGTAAACCTCTTGCTCCATTCGTTCCTGGTTCAATGGCAGACAATGTTCTGTATGTGTCTGGAACCTTACCCTTTGATAAGGACAACAATGTGGTTCACGTTGGCGATGCAGCAGCGCAAACCCGCCACGTTCTTGAAATCATCAAAGGGGTAGTAGAAGAAGCCGGAGGCACCATGGACGATGTTACCTTTAATACTGTGTTAATCACCGACTGGGACAATTACGCAGCAGTAAACGAAGTGTATGCGGAATACTTCCCGGGCGAGAAGCCGGCCCGTTACTGCATCAAATGTGGTTTGGTGAAACCGGATGCCTTGGTCGAAATTGCCAGCTTTGCGCACATTGGCTAATAGAAAGTTGATCGCAGCAGCCTAGGAAAACCACCTAAGCTGCTTTTTCCAATGATTATGGTGATGAGGCCCCAGTATGTATTATGAACTCCACGGGTTAGAACAAGTTGATGCCCCCACATTGGTGTTTAGCTCTGGTTTAGGAGGTTCCGCAAACTTCTGGCAAAGCCAGCTGCCTGAATTAACCGAGCGTTTTCGTATACTGATTTACGATCAAGCTGGAACGGGCCGCAGCCCTGCCAAACTCTCGTCTGATTACAGTATAAAAACCATGACGGACGAATTGCTAACACTGCTAGAAGAGTTAAATATACAAAAATGTCATCTCATCGGTCACGCTCTCGGTGGTTTGGTGGCCTTGCAAATGGCCGATCAAGCCCCTGAAAAGCTGCAAAGTATGGTGCTTATTAATGCCTGGAGCAGCCCGAATCCACACACCCTAAGATGTTTCAATATTCGCAAAGCCATATTAGCCAATTGTGCGCCAGACATTTATCTGCAAATGCAAGCCTTGATCTTGTATCCGCCAGATTGGATTGCCAACAATATCAAAGCATTGGAGGAGGAAGAAGCGCATTTAAAAGCACATTTTCCAGATCGAGACAATTTGTTAGCACGCATTAGCGCATTAAGTGAGTTTGATATTGAAAGCCGCTTAGCCAATATCACCACACCCTCTTTGGTGGTCGCTAACAAAGACGATTTATTAGTGCCTTGGCAACGCTCACAAGTGCTGTCCGATGCTCTCCCCAATGCCCAGTTACGTTTGATGGATTATGGTGGTCATGCCAGTACCATTACGGCAAAAGACCATTTTAATACCTTACTCATCGACTTTTTAGACGCACAAAATTAGCCGAGTCCGCCATGTTTCCATCTAACCAAACAATAAACGGCCCTTATTAAAGCGCCATTACCTCAAAGATTAATAGGATTTCATTATGAGTACCCCTTTAAACCATGACGCTTTGGCACAGCTGTTTAGCGATGCCCACACTCATACCTCTTGGCAGGATAAAACCATTCCTGAGGATGTCATTCAGCAACTGTATCAGCTGGTAAAAGTGGGCCCTACTTCCGCTAATTGCTGCCCTGCACGTTTTGTGTTTGTGCAGTCAGAGGACGCCAAAGAAAAGCTTAGACACTGTCTATCTAGTGGCAATGTAGAACAAACCATGAGCGCCCCTTGCACCGTAATAATTGCCTACGATGAAGCGTTTTATGAGCAACTGCCAAGCCTCTTCCCTTATGCGGATGCACGCAGCTGGTTTACTTCGAGTCCTGAAGCGGCTTATGAAACCGCCATGCGCAACAGCTCATTACAAGGTGGCTACCTCATCAGTGCGGCACGTGCCTTGGGATTAGACAGTGGTGCCATGTCGGGCTTTGATGCCACATTACTGAACGACACCTTCTTCAAAGACAGTACTTGGAAAGTGAATTTCCTTCTCAATATTGGTTATGGCGACGACACCAAAGTACATAAACGCTTGCCACGTTTGAGCTTTGATGAAGCCTGCAAAGTTATCTAATAAAGAACCCCAATAATCTGACAATAAAACAAATATCACGAGAGAATATGCTATGAGCGAAATGCAAATCGAAACCAAATTGGGAATTTCAGCGCAAGCCTTTAAAGATGGTATGGCAAGTTTGGCAGGTGCGGTCAATATTGTCACCACACTGGATCAAGGAGAAAAAGTCGGTTTCACAGCAACCGCCGTTTGCAGTGTCAGTGACAGTCCTGCCACTTTATTGGTGTGTTTAAATCGCAATGCGTCTGTCTACGAACGCTTCAAAAACGCCTCAACACTGGCCATCAATACCCTAGCAAAAGGGCAAGACGGCTTATCTAATGTATTTGGTGGCAAAGCCCCCATGCAAGAGCGCTTTAACAATGGTGAATGGCAAAGCTTACAAACCGGCTCCCCTGTGTTAGCGGATGCCGCAGTGAGTTTTGATTGTCAGATTATCCATCGTCAAAGTGTGGCGACTCACGATGTTTTCTTTTGTGAAGTGTTAGCCATAAAACAGACAGATAACGCTGGCGCCCTACTTTATTTTCAACGTGGCTATCATCACTTAAACGCCAATGCTGTATAAAGCCTTGTGTCGTACTAACGAAAAAGGCAGCTCAGCTGCCTTTTTTACATTTTCAACAATATCACGACATAGATAAACTGATAGCAAAAAGCGGCCCTCTTAAAGCTGCCCGTTCACTAAGATTTAGCCATTGAGATGATCCCAAAATAGCTACACACAAAAAAGACTTTCAGCGGCTCTCAAAGCAACACCGAAAGTCATTCTTGTTTAACCAGCTTAGTGTTTATCGTCCCGTCTTCACTTTCGTCCATAAACGCGTCAATAATCGCTCGATTCTGACCCCACGAACTTTTTGTGTATAGAGGAGCTTTTTCACACTTTCTGGCGGATAAATACCTGGGTTACCTGAAATCTCTTCATCAAGTAAATCAAAGGCTGGCAAGTTTGGGTTAGCGTAGGCAACATAGTTAGACACCTCAGCAATCACCTCAGGCTCCAATAAGTAATTTATAAACTCAAGAGCTGCATCTGGGTTGTTAGCCCCTTTTGGAATGCCTAGCATGTCAAACCACAACTGTGTGCCTTCCTTTGGAATGCGATACTGAATATCAATACCATTCTCGGCTTCCGCGGCACGATCTTGTGCTTGGATGACATCACCAGACCAACCAACGGCTACACAGATGTCGCCATTTGCTAACGCACTAATATAAGAAGAAGAATGGAACTGACGAATATAAGGTCGCACCGCTTCTAACAAAAGCACCCCTTCACTGTCCAAAGCGTAATCGCTACGATTTGTACTGTTTGGATCTTTGCCAAGATAATTTAGCACCAAAGGATAAATTTCATCAGGAGAATCCAAGAACATCACACCACACTCTTGGAGCTTTGCCATGTTCTCAGGTTTAAAAACCAAATCCCAGCTATCAACAGGAGCGTCTTTCCCTAAAATTTTTTCCACTACTGCTTTGTTGTAACCTATACCTGTTGTACCCCACAAATATGGCACGCCATATTGGTTACCTGGATCCAAGTTATTGAGATAACTCAGTAATTCAGGATCAATATTTTGCAAATTGGGTAACTTGCTTTTATCCAGCGGCATAAACACACCCGCTTTAATCTGACGTCCCATAAAAGAAGCCGTCGGGACCACTAGATCATAACCAGAATTTCCGGCCAGCAATTTGGCTTCTAATACCTCATTACTATCAAACACATCAGCAGTCACTTTGATGCCGGTTTTCTCTTCGAAGTTTGCAATCGTATCTTCACCTATATAATCAGACCAATTATAAAACTTCAGTTCATCTTCAGCATGACCAACCACAGGAACCGTTGCCACCATCGACAGCAACAATGGCGACATAATATGTTTTAACGAATGGAATAACGCTTTTTTCATACCTTTTGTGCCTCAATTAATAACGATTGATAATTATTTATAATTATTCTTTATCAAGCTAATTTTAAATGCCCAGAGCCTTTGCTAAAACAACGGCCTTAGACATTCAACAACAGATGCTCTCGCTCCCACGAACTGATGACCTTATTGAAGGTTTCAAACTCAGATCGCTTCACACCAATATAAGCATCGACAAACTGTTGCCCCATGATTTCACAAATCTCAGGACACCCCTCTAAAAGACGCAGTGCCTCTTCTAAAGTACGAGCCAACTCAATTTCTTCCATATCAATGGCTTCTTCCTCATTAGAAGGCTCACTTGGACGAAGCTTCTCTTTCATGCCTAAATAGCCGCAAGCCAAGCTCGCCGCAATGGCTAAATAAGGATTGCAATCTGAACCGGAAAAGCGATTTTCAATACGGAAACCTTCCGGCGAAGACACCGGAATGCGTAATCCCGCAGTACGATCATCTACCCCCCACTTCATATTGATTGGCGCCGCCATTTCTGGCGCAAAACGTCGATAAGAATTTACGTTTGGTGCAAAAAAACTGATGGCATTTGGGGTATATTTCTGCAAACCACCTAAGTAATGATAAAAAGTCTCACTGTACTTACCATCAGTATTAAAAATATTCTGGCCTGTTTTTATGTCCACAACACTTTGGTGAATATGCATTGCACTGCCTGGCTCATTCTGCATCGGCTTAGCCATGAAGGTGGCATGAATATTATGCTTTATCGCAGTCTCACGCATGGTACGTTTAAAGACAAATACCTGATCGGCAAGATCAAGTGGATCACCATGCAAAAAGTTAATCTCCATTTGCGCCGCGCCAGATTCATGAATTAGAGTATCTACGTCCAAATCCTGTGCTTCACAATAGGCGTAAAGAGTGTCTATAACAGGATTAAACTCATTTGCAGCATCAATACTATAAGACCGACGTGCGGTCTCGCGACGTCCCGAACGCCCTTCTGCAGGTTTAAGTTCGTAATCCGGATCTTTATTCTTTTGTACCAAATAAAACTCCATTTCTGGTGCAATAACCGGGCGTAATCCTTCCTTTTCATACAAGGCCAATACATGGCGCAAAATAGTTCTGCTGTACAAAGGATGAGGATTGCCTTCAGAATCATAACAATCATTAATTAACTGTGCCGTTGGTTCATCTGCCCAAGGCACAATTCGTAAGGTATTCGTATCTGGTACTAAAATCATGTCCCGATCACGGGCATCGACAATATCATAGTGGTTATACGCCCAGTCTCCCGTCACGCTTTGTACCAAAACAGTTTCAGGCAAGCGACCTTCTTTTTCAGCCAAAAATTTTCGCGTCGGATAAAACTTACCTCGCGCATTCCCCGTCATATCTGACAGTAAGGACTCAATTTCTGTAATTGCATTTTTTTTAAGGAAATCCTCTAGGACACCCATATATCACCTTTTATAAAATCTCTATGGAAGGTCAAAAAAACGCTCTGTACTATCTTCTCAGGCATATGACACTATTTTCAGACATATGACACTATTTACAAAAAAACCGTCAGAGTGTTTTTCTTATCGAGCAGTTCATTCAGTAAACAAAAAACCGAATCATTACTCGAATTAAACCCTATTTAATGATCGAATAAAAATCAACAAAAATTTAAAAACGTGACTCTAATAGGCAAAAAGTCGTTTTTTTAATTGAATTATTATTCGGCTTTCATTAGATTTCATTGCTAAATTGTTTGCCTAGGGAACACCTTATGAAAAACCATGGATTTGAAGCGTCTTACTACGCCAATACAGTCAATCAAACCCTAAGTTTTCCTTCATTAGGTAGCGATATGGAAACGGACGTCTGCATTATAGGTGGAGGTTACACAGGGCTGTCCGCGGCACTTCATCTCTCTCAACAAGGTTATCGAGTCATTTTACTGGAAGCACACCTTATTGGCTCTGGCGCTTCTGGGCGTAATGGTGGTCAAATTTGCCAAGGTCACAACATGAGTCATCAGGCAATCGCAAAACGCACTAACAAAACAGTAGCAGATAAACTCTGGCAGCTGTCGATTGACTCCGTTGACTTGGTTAAACAGCTCATTAAAGAACACCAGATTGACTGTGATTTCAAAACTGGCGTCCTACATGTGGCCGCAAAATCGTCTCACATTAATGAGATAAAAGAAGCCGTTGACTACAAAAATACCATCCTAGGCTACGATAAAATTCACTACCTTGATAGACAGAGTGTCGCCGCAAAACTAGGCACTGAAAAATTTCACGCTGGCGAATTTTATCAAGACGGTGGGCATCTTCATCCCCTTAATTTTGCCCTTGGTCTTGCTAAAGCGGCACACAATAAAGGTGCTAAGATTTTTGAACACACTAAAGTATTAAGTTACTCAGCCGGTGAAAATCCCAGCGTAAAAACGGCAAAAGGCACGGTGAAAGCCAACTACCTGTTATTCGCATGCAATGGCTATCTCGGCAAGCTTAACCAGCAAGCGGCCAAAAAGATCATGCCGATTAACAACTTCATTATTGCTACCGAACCACTAGCAGACGAAGTGGTTAATCACATTAATCCTGACGATCTTGCTGTCGCGGATTCCAAATTTGTTATCAATTATTTTCGTTTATCCGCAGACAAGCGTATGTTGTGGGGCGGTGGCGAAAACTACAGGTCACGATTTCCAAAAGACATTGCTGCATTTGTACAAAAGCACATGCTATCTGTCTATCCCGAATTACAATCCAGCAAAATCGATTTCAGCTGGGGCGGCACCTTAGCCATCACGCTCAACCGAATGCCGTATTTTGCTCACCAAGAAAAAAATGTCTTTGTGGCCCAAGGTTACTCAGGACACGGTGTCGCATTGGCAACGTTTGCAGGCAAACTGATTAGTGAAGCCATCGCAGGAACCGCAGAGCGTTTTGATCTGTTTGCTGAAATCCCAACGGCCAATTTCCCAGGAGGCACTCTGTTACGTTGGCCGGGCTTAGTCGCAGGTATGTTGTATTACTCACTTAGAGATAGGTTATCCTAACAAGCGACACATGAGGTAAAAGAATCCTATGACGCCACCCCGTAAAACTCAGCAACTTGATGAGATCACACAAAACTTGTCACCACGCAGCGAACCGGTACAAAACCGCTCTATTCGCCGTTCAAAACAAATTATTGATGTGACCGCTGAGCTCTTGGAGCGCGTTGGCTTAGATGAACTGAACACCATTATCATTGCCAAAGAAGTGGGCATTTCTATTGGCTCTCTCTATCACTACTTTCCCAACAAATACGCCATTCTGTATGCCATGGGCACCCGTTGGCTAGACAGCATCGAAAGCGTGTTCACAGAAGTCCATCAATGGCCCCTTGAACATCTGGCGGTAAACGATCTGATCGACAAAATATTGGCAATCCACCTCAAAACCTATAAGAAACAAAAAGCCATTCTTGCCCTAGTGCAAGCCATGTTTTCCGTCAAAGAACTCAGAGAATTAGATGAAAAGCATGACGAATTGGTCATCAACCAAATGTCCGATGTCTTTAAACGAATTGGTATTCAATGCCATATTCGGGAAAGAGAACGTATCGCACGCCTCTACCTTGAAGTGACCCACAGCACCTTTCTTGTCGTGGTAAATCAAAATGAACAAAGAGCGAAACGCACTTTGGCTGACTTAAAGCGTATGATAGAAAGCTTATTTCATTACCATCTAGCGGCAAAAGAAAGTTAACAAGACTACAAATATCACTATGTTTATCTTTATAGGAAATCACGACTCATTCAGCGCATTTACGGCTCATGTTCAAACCTAATAAGAGGCTATAACCTCACGCGCTTTTTCAGCTTACCCACTTTCTCAATCGCGTCTTCTAAGCCTTGATCCGCCGCGAGTTTATACCAATGATAGGCTTGCTCTTGGTCTTTGGGCACAGCATAGCCAAACTCATAAAAAATCCCCAAGTTAAACTGGCCTTGCTTTTCGCCCTGCTCGGCTGCTTTTGAATACCATGCAAACGCAGTGGTTAGGTTTTTCTTTACCCCCTGTCCATTTTCATAGGCAAAACCGACATTCACTTGTGCAGAGGAGTAACCTTGCTGAGCGGACTTTAAAAACCATTCATAAGCAATCGCATGGTCCTTTTCAACACCTTTACCATCAGTATAAAAGACCCCCATTTTATATTGTGCATATTGGTCGCCTTGTTGTGCTGCTTTTAGGTACCAGTTTAGCGCTTCATTATTATTTTGCTCTACGCCCAGACCATATTCGTAGCTATAAGCTAAGCTATATTGCGCCCTACCATAACCTTGTTGCGCTGCTTTTTGATACCAGTAAACAGCCATCTGATAATCTTGTTCTCCCCCTACTCCCTCATCATAAAGGTCGGCGAGATTCGCTTGCGCATACATGTAGTCTTTATCGGCTGCCTTTTGGTACCAATCTCTTGCGTACTGATAATTTTGTTCCACCCCCAAGCCTTCTTCGTACATATGGGCAAGATTATTCTGCGCTCTTAGATTACCTTGCTGCGCCGCTAAGAGATACCAGTGGGCGGCTTGACGATAGTCTTGCAATACGCCCATTCCCTTTTGATAAACATAGCCTAAATTCACTTGAGCAGGCGCATAGCCTCGTTGAGCCGCTTCATCATAAAAATGAGCGGCTTTCACAAGATCCTTGGTAACCCCAAGCCCTTGCTCATAAAAATACCCAAGGTTAGTCAAGGCACGGCGGTTACCTAATTGCGCGGCTTTTTCATACCAATGAAGCGCAATGTTATAATCTTGCTCGACCCCAATGCCTTGATCGTAGAAATAACCAAGATTAACTTGCGCATAAGCATAATTTTGCTCTGCCGCTTTAGCATACCAATATCTAGCTTGTTGGAAATCCTGTTTGACGGAAAAACCATTTTCGTAGAAAAAGCCCAAATTCGCCTGCGCTTTTACTTCCCCCAATGCAGCCGCCTGCCGAAACCATTTCTCGGCTTCTTGATAACTTTGCTTCACCCCTAAACCGTCTCTTAACAAGTAACCAAGATTACTCTGAGACGAAGCATGTCCTTTGTTCGCAGCCAGTAAATACCATTTCGCCGCTTGCTCATAACTTTGTTCAACTCCCGAACCTTCTTCATACATAACGCCGAGATTGTTTTGCGCATAAATATTGCCTTGATCAGCCGCTAACTGATACCAAGACACCGCCAGCTTATCGTTCTCTGGTACACCAATACCATCATCATAAAGATACCCCATGACATTTTGCGCCGGGGCATAATCTTGTTGTGCCGCTTTCAAATACCACTCACGGGCCATATCATAATCTTGCTCAACCCCTAAGCCTTTACGATACAAGGTTGCCAAACTGTATTGACCATTCATGTCACCCTGCTCTGCCGCATTACGGTACCAAGCTTCCGCTTTGTTATAATCTTGGTTAACTCCTAAGCCTGTCTCATAAAGATAACCAAGGTTCACTTGTGCTCGGGCAAAATTGCGACTCGCCGCTTCTTGATACCAATAAAACGCCTGAGCATAATCCTGTTCAACACCCTTTCCCTCTTCATACAAATAACCTAAATTGGTCTGCGAATAATAGTCGCCTTCTTGTGCCGCGATGCGATAAAAGTCGGCTGCTTTAGAGAAGCTTTGTTCAACACCCAAACCATTTTCATGTAAATAACCTAGATGGGCATTGGCCACATATTCCTTATGATCCGCTGCCTTTTGATACCAGAAAAGAGCTTGTTGATAATCCACAGACATTCCCATGCCATACTGATACAGATAAGCTAAATTAAATTCAGCGCTGCCATAGCCTTGCGCGGCTGCCAATTCATACCAATACTTAGCTTTTGAATAATCTTGCTCTATTTTTGACGCACCTTCATACCACCAACCGAGATTATTTTGCGCTTCTGCCAATCCTGATTCGGCTGCCAAGGTCATCCACTTAAGCGCCAAGTTCATATCTTCGGCCACTTGCTTTTCACCAAACAGCATTCTGGCCAAATACATTTGCGCTTGCGCATCACCTTGCTCAGCCGCCGCCAGACAAAATGGCAACGCCTTAACATAGGCTTCACTATCGTATTTGAAATAACATTGTCCAGACTGAGATACGAGAACCTGATCAGCCACCATATCCTGAGTTATTTGTGGAAGAGGCTCGATCACAGGCTGAGATGGCTTACTGACACAAGCACTCAACACCAACAGGCACAGGGAAAAAAGAACCCAAACAGAGAAAAAACGTGACAACGAGCGCAGTTTGAGGTGAAGCATTACATTTCCTTGCTAATCTGATTCACACTTCCATGAAAAGAAGCTTTACCATTTTTAATGAGGATTTATCCTAAACACAATACCTCAAGCGAAAGAAAATATTGAATGTTGAATATGACAAAGTCTGCAAGCGCTCTTGTTGAGCCTTTCAATGAAGCAAAATAATAGGAAGGTAAGGGACAGCCCACTCATGTTGGTCAATTCGGCTACAAAAGAAAAAGAGGCGAAACATGCCGCCTCTTGAATTGGACTCGCTTTAAGGCTTATTTCAAATCCGCGTCGTATTCCGCCTGAATTTTTTGTTCAGCCGCTTTCGCCGCGTCGTTGAGGAGCTTGTACCACTTTTCGCCGTCTTGAATGTTTTCTTGGAACCAAGCGTAAACAGGTTCAGCGGCTTTAGCGAACTGCTCTTTCTCTGCTGGAGTAGGTACATATAATTCGCCGCCTGCTTCAGCGAAAGCTTGATATGCGGTAATGGACTTACGCTTTGGCGAAGCAAAGGTAGCTTGCTGCAACGCCGAGAAACCATCAACTACAACGCGACGTAAGTCATCTGGCATAGCCATAAAGACTTCATTGTTCATGTACCACAAGGCAGACATATATGCATGGCCGTCTAGAGTAACGTGTTTTAATCCTGCATCAGTAAACTTCATACCCATGATGTCAGTAATGCCGTTTTTAGAGCCTTCTACTACGCCAGTTTGCAACGAAGTAAACAAGTCACCCCATGGAATCGGTGTCGGGCTCGCACCTAACGAACGTACTAGTTCCTGCGGTAGATCTGACACCACGGTACGAATCTTCAGCCCCTCTAGGTCTTCAGGTGTTTTCACCGTACGTTGAGTGTTGGCAAAGTTACGCCAGCCACCAGTATTACCTATGGTCATCAAGCGAACAGTATCCCCTGAGTCTGCTAAGATTTGCGCACGTAGTTGACGAGTGAAATCCCCAGTGAATACTTCTTCTGCAACACGGTCATCACGCAATACATAAGGCAGATCCAGCACTTGTACATATGGATACATAGCTGAAGCACCGCCCGAGGTGGAAATATAAATGTCTACCGAACCGTACTCAACCGCTTCAAGACACTCAACACCATTGCCACAAAGCTGAGTTCCCATAAAGATATCAACGGCGATTTTGCCATTTGAATGGGATTCTACAAAGTCTTTAAAGACCACTAGGCCATCATAGTCTTCATCGTTCTCGTTGGAGTTTGCTACGGCGCGCAGATTAAAATCCGCTGCTTGTGCCAAGCCACTTAACATGACTCCAGCACCGATTAACGTCGCGGCAATTACACTATTTATTTTTGTTTTCGTGAACATGTAACAGTCCTCTTTAATGGTTTTGCTTTGCTTTTGCACCTATCCAGCCACCAATCCGAGCATGCGTGGTAAAGTCATGGATAGAGATGGGAAAAAGGTCACCAAGAAGATCACTAAGACCTCCACGGCTAAGAAGGGCAGGATCGCCTTGGAAATGCTTTCGATACGCTCACCAGAAACACTGGACGCCACGAACAAGACTAAGCCCATGGGCGGTGTCGCCAACCCTACGGTCAAGTTGACACTCATGATGATGGCAAAGTGTACTGGGTCTATGCCTAAATTGATAAAAATTGGCCCTAAGATTGGTCCCAGGATAATAATGGCTGGACCGGCATCTAAGAACATACCCACCACAAATAACAGTAGGTTGATCAAGAACAACAACATCAATGGATTTTCACTGATGCTCAGTACCCAGTCAGCCAAAATCTCAGCACTGTGGGACAAGCTCACCACTGTCTTAAACGCAATAGCGGAGCCAACCAACAAGAGCACCACAGCTGAAGCCTGCGCCCCCTTGATAAAAATGTCTGGCAGGTCTCTTAGCTTAACGGTTTTCATCACCCAAACACTGATGATCAAGGCATAAGCTGTTGCAATGGCAGAGGCTTCGGTTGGCGTGAAGATACCACCTATAATGCCCCCCAAGATGATCACAGGTGCAAACAGCGGAAAAATAGCATTGCGCGTCGCCGTACCACGCTGTTGCCAGGTTGATTTGGGACCAGCCACAGGAAAATCGTATTTCTTCGCCATCATAGCGATCATAATCATCAAGCCGCCACCAATCATGACCCCCGGCACAAGACCCGCAGCAAACAGGGCAGCAACAGACACTTCCATGGTGTAAGCATAAATAATCATAATGCCAGACGGCGGAATGATGGGGCCAATGACAGAAGACGCCGCGGTAATCGCGGTAGCAAACTTACGGCTGTAACCATTCTTCTCCATGGCTGGAATCATCATGGAACCTATGGCTGAGGTATCCGCCACCGCCGAGCCCGACAGGCCCGCAAACAACATACTGGAAAGCACGTTAACATGCGCCAAACCACCACGCACATGACCGATAAAAGCTTGTGAGAACTGCACTAGATTCATGGTGATACCGCCACGGTTCATCAGCTCACCAGCTAGCATAAAGAATGGAATGGCCATCAAAGGAAAGGAATCAATGCCGTTATAAATATTGCGGAACAGTAAAGAAATGTCTCGTTCCATGCCCGTCACATAAAGCATGGCACCAGGTGCTGCCAACATGGCGAAAAACACCGGCATACCGATCAACAGCAAGACTAAAAATAAAGGTAAAAACAGAGCTAACATAATGTGCGTCTCTTGTTATTATTGTTCTAAATAAGCGCCGTCAAACTGCGACCTGACTATTCGGCAGGGGCATCCACATCAACGTCAGCACCCAGGGCAAAATGCTTATGGCCAAGCAGGCAACCAATTTCCCGCAGACACAACTCGATATTTGCCAACAACATGGTGAAAAAACACACCGGCATAGCGAGGTAAATCCATGCACGAGAAATGTGAATCGAGGCCGCTCGAGAACGGAAACCTCGATCAAAGAAGTCGATACCCAACACTGTTAATTTTACCAATACGGCTCCTGCGACCAGTAACAAGACCAATTTCAACACACTGGACGCTCGTTCAGGTAACGCGCTTAAAAACATATCAATAGCAACGAATGAACCGCGTCGGTAGGCTTCTCCGGCTACCATTGCCATCATCCAAATCATCAAAGCACGCGCCGCTTCTTCCGGCCAAGGTAAAGCATTACCCAGCACATAACGACAGAAGACTTGCAACAAAATCACACTGATCATCATTGCCACCAGCACCCAAGCGATGTTTCGCCCGATGCGGTTAAGCAGCATATTAATGGCGGTAAAGCAGGACACCAGCATTCTAAGAATGGCCATGTGTTACTCCCTCATAAACCTATTGTTATTATTATCGTATGTTACCTTTAAGGGACTTCATGTCCGGCTGCCGCGGTCCAAAGCTCGAACCAAGTTTCACGGTCAATTTGAATATCCAAGATGCTTGAAAGATCTTTGATACGCTCAAGATTATTGGTTCCCACCACTGGCAAAATATTCGCTGGGTGGGCTAACAACCAAGCTAAGGCAAGATGATCAGAGGATGCCCCCTGCTCTTTCCCTAAACGTTCAAACAAAGGTGTCAAACGGCGAGTTTCAGGCGTATCAGCAAACAAAGCACCGCCACCTAGAGGCGACCATGCCATTGGCGTGATTTGATCTAACTGCATGGCACTCAAGCTACCATTGGTAAAAGCGTCTCGCTGCAACAGGCTCATTTCCACTTGGTTTACCACAAGTGGATGACGCATATTGGCCTGCAATAAACGCCAATCCCAAACATCAAAGTTAGACACGCCCACAGCGCGAACTTTACCACTGTCTACTAAAGCATCTAACGCAGCGCCGGTTTCGGCAGCATTCATCAAGGGATCAGGGCGGTGAATTAATAATAAGTCTAGATAGTCTGTGTGAAGATTGTTAAGACTCTGTTCAACACTGGCTGTGATGTATTCAGCACTGGTGTCATAGAACTTCACTCGGCGGTCAGGGAACTTTTCTGACATCAGGGCAATGTCACATTTTGAAATAAGCTGCATCTTAGGACGCAGGTTAGGGTCTTGAGCTAAAGCTTGACCGAAAAGCTTTTCGCATTCGTAATCGCCATAAATATCTGCGTGGTCGAAGGTAGTAATGTCTTGCTCAAGACATAGGTCAATTTTCTTTCTAACATGAGCAAGTGACACATCACTAGCGTCTGCTAAACGCCAAACACCGTAAACTAATCGGCTGAACTGCAGATCAGATTTGCCAATTTGAACCATTCGCATTGTTTTTCTCTCCGAATTTTGAGCGTTACTGGCTTTTGTAGGACACTCAGAATTTTTGTTTTTATTTTGTGCTCCTCGTTTTCGGCGAGTTAAAACCGCTACCATTACGAGAACTTGTATATTTACACTAACAGTGTATTCTTGTGATGTAAATCAATAGTGAATGAATTTTCTCAAATATTTCTTTCCTCTTGCCAAACCATGCTTGACTTGATGAGCGCATACTCTGCTAAGTCAGTCAGTTAGAGTATTTTAGCTACTTACAATTGCTCATTTGACTTGTAAGATAAGGATACATATTGCGCAGAATCAGGTGAAAAAGTGGAAAAGAAGAATAAGACAAAACAGCTACCGCTCTATATCCAAATTAGCGAATTATTGCATCGCGAGATTGCAGCGGGACATTGGTTACCTGGAGATAGACTGCCTATCGAAGCCGAGCTTGCTGCGAAATTAGGTGTGGCCATTGGCACCCTTCGTAAAGCTTTAAAAAAGCTTGAAGAAGATGGCTTTTTAGAGCGCCGCCAAGGCTCAGGCAACTATATAAAACGCGCTCCTAGCGGTCGCGCTATTTATCAGTTTTTCCACCTAGAAACCTTAGCAGGTGGTGGCGTGCCAAGCGCTGATATCTTGTCTCTCACGCTTGATGAAGATGAGTTTGTAAAACGCCAGTTGAATGTCAAAGCAGATGGCAAACTTTGGTGTATCAAACGCGCTCGCTATCTCAATCGTGAACTGGTTGCCATGGAACAGATTTGGTTCAAACATGCTCATGCACCAAATCTCAAAGCCAAAGATTTGCACGAATCACTTTATCTTCACTATCGTGATCACTTTTCCTTTTGGATTAGCCGAGTGGAAGACGAAGTGGATTGTGCCCCCGCACCTAAATGGGTGACGGATAACCTGGAGCTGGCTCCAGAAACAACCATGCCAAAGGTGCATCGTAGAAGTTGGTCAAACGCAGGCTTAATCGAAGAGTTCTCGTTTACATGGTACAACCCAGCCAAATGTCGTTATGTTGCTCGTTGGCACTAACATTTAATAAAAACAAGAGGTTAGAAAAATGGGGAAGTCGGTTCGATATGGCATCCTAGGCTGTGGAATGATGGGGCAAGAACACCTCAGAAACTTAGCCTTAATTGATGGCGCTCGGGTGGTCGCGATCACCGAACCCAATCAAGACATGCAAAAACGCTGCGCACAGCTAGTGCCTGACGCGCAGTTTTTCAACAATCTCGATGACATGCTTAACGCTGACCTTGATCTTGAAGCCCTTGTCATCGCCACACCCAACTACCAACACGCCGATCAACTGCTTGAGCTATTTGAACGTACCACTCTGCCAATCTTGGTAGAAAAACCCGTGGTCAGTGACATTAACCAAGTAGCTAAAATTCGCGATGCCGCAGCCAAACACCCCGCTCCAGTATGGGTAGCCATGGAATACCGCTACATGCCTCCGGTTGCTCAGTTTCGTAAACAGCTTTTAGAAGGTGATATTGGCACCCTGAAAATGCTTAACATTCGTGAGCACCGTTTCCCATTCTTGGAAAAGGTGGATGATTGGAACCGTTTTAATCGCCAAACTGGTGGCACTTTAGTCGAAAAATGCTGTCACTTTTTCGACCTGATGCGCCTTTTAATCCAAGGGGAAGTAAAACGTGTTTACGCATCCACTGGCCAAGATTGCAACCATCTGGAAGAGTGTTACAACGGAGCAACACCAGACATCATAGACAACGCTTTTGTCCTAGTGGATTTTGAAAACGGTCAACGTGCTTGCTTGGATCTCAACATGTTTGCCGAAGGCTCCCGTTACCAAGAAGAAATCTGCGCCATTGGTCCTAAAGCCAAACTGGAATGTTTCGTACCTGGTCCAGGACGCTTCTGGCCAACTGACACCCTAGGCGCTGCCCCAATTCCAAAAGTGGTTCTTAGCCCACGCAATCCGAAAGGCCCAATCGAGTCTGATATCCCAGTAGACCCGACTCTGCTCGATGCGGGCGATCATAATGGCTCCACTTTTTATCAGCACCTTGGCTTCTTCAAAGCCATCACAGAAAAGGCCGTAGTAGAGGTCACAATAGAAGATGGTTTGAAAGCGGTAGTAATAGGTTTAGCCGCCCAGCACTCTGCACAAACTGGCCAAGCAGTCACAATCACAGATTCCGGTTACGCTTTCGCATGAATTAATTTCATAAAACAAAACTAAGTAAATCAATAAGTAATGAGTTAATAAGGCGTTTCATAAAGAAAAATCATTCACTATTGATTTACTTTTAAAACTCATGTGATTAGAGTAAATAAAATTCATTCACTATTGATTCACATCAATAAATGGATCTCCGACATCACCATGACCTAAATCGGGAGTAGATATGAGTGTGGTAATTTCCAAACTAGAAGAACAAAAACAAGTAAATGGGTTGGATTTTCCATTGCTAGTAACGCCTCACAATTCGGACGTTCAAAGCAATAAATTGGCGTTTCTCAACTGGGTTGAAGACAACAAAGCTGAGCTTCATGACTTATTGATTAAACACGGAGCAGTATTATTCCGTGGTTTTCCGGTTGACAACTCCGACGAATTCGAGAAGATGCTCGATCAAACAAACTATCAGAATATGCCCTATGTTGGGGGCGCTGCGCCCCGCGCTCAGGTAACCGCATCGCGTATTGTGACCGCCAACGAGTCTCCTGCATCCGAGAAAATCCCATTCCACCACGAAATGGCACAAGTACCAACGCCTCCGGGCTACATTTTCTTCTACTGTGAAACCTCGGCTGCTAAAGGGGGCGCGACATCCATTCTGCACTCTGGCGAAATCTGTGAAAAGTTTTTTGAGATCGCGCCTGACTTTGCCCAAAAAGTCGAACAACAAGGCGTTCGCTATGTTCGCGTGATGCCAGAAATCACCGACAATACCTCTGCCATTGGCCGCTCTTGGAAAGACACCTTCCACGTTTCCACTCACGAGGCAGCTGAAGAAAAAATGCGCGAAGCTGGTATGGATTGGGAATGGTTAGAAAATGGTGATGTGCGCACCGAAACTCGCGTCTTGCCTGGTATTCGCTTTGATGATGAAACCCAACAAAAAACCTTCTTTAACTCTATTGTGGCGGTATTCACTGGCTGGAATGATGCCCGCAATCAAGGGGAAAAAGCCGTCACCACAGCAGATGGTCAGCCAATGAACGCAAATGCGCTTGCCCAGCTCGTAAAAGCCATGGACGAATTATGTGTGAACTTTAAGTGGCAGTCAGGTGACGTACTATGGATCAATAACCATACGGTATTACACGCCCGCCAGCCGTTTGAAGGCGAACGCCGCATCTTAGCCTCTATCTCTTATAAATAAGCTACTTTACCTTGCTTAAAGACCAAAAGATGGAACACCCTACTCGGTGTTCCTTCGATAAATGGGGGACACAGTTAAATTGATTCATCATTGCATGTATCGTCTTTTCATTTACGCCAACTCTTTTTTGCCCCCACGTTTTCCATCAGGCTAACATTGTTCTGTTAGCACTTCCATCTGTGCCTAGATCATTTACACAAGGCCATTCTCAGCATGCCCCTAACATAAAAGAGCCACTTGATTCGTCATCAAGCCCCAAGGATGGATAGACACATCAAGGTCGCTTAATCAGTTTTCGCTGTCTTTCCACGCCCCAAAAGACAATTCAGCTGTTTTTTCCAACACCATAAGACACCTTCTAAGGGGTTATGCAATAGGCTCTCTCCTATGTTTTTCATCCTATAAGAGTCAAATTATGAAAACATCCTTCTCTGTTTCTTTACAGCCATGGTGGAGCGCATAATGTTGTTTTTTCGAGGTTTTATTTATCTGGTTTTGGTCTCAGTTGTGGCTCAGATTATTTCATTGGAAGGCTACAAAATGCTATCGGCAGCGCAATACAGTGAACAATCACTCACTGAACATATGCAGGATATGTTGTCTTTCTTAAGTTGTATCTTGTTCTTATATGTCTCACGTCGCGATAAATCCATGAAAATCGCCGCAACATTATTAGCCGCTCTCATGGCGATGATGTTTGTACGGGAATCGGATTCCTTGTTGGATCAGTATGTCTTTGATGGTGCTTGGCAAAGTATCGTACTGGTCATTATTGCTTGTGTATTTGTGTTTCTTTGGGGGCGTTTTAATACGCTTTATCCCGCCCTGAAGCACTATGCAAATCAAGCTTGTTTTGGCACATTTTTGGCTGGCCTGGTGACCTTGCTTGGATTTTCACGTTTGATGGGACGGGGCTCATTTTGGGAAGCTGTCATGGGTGATGTCTATATGCGAGTCGTTAAAAACATTGTTGAAGAAGGGATTGAAACACTCGGTTATACCTTGATCTTTATTTCTGCCGTTGAACTCGCTTTAGCCTGCCGTCGTCAACCACCAAAAATCTTAAATACTCTAGTAAAACAAGCACCTTAGAAAAATCAATCACCTGCAACATGCTTAATGAGGCTTTAACGATAATTTCGACCTATCTATGCCAACAAGCGTGGAAGCTTTTGCTGATAAAACGCTTGTTGGTGATATTCACAACCTATTCCTCAACTTGCTATTTCTTATCACACCAAGCGACTTTGCATAGTCAGTATAGTGGTTGAAGCAAAAAAACCTTATCCTTAAAAGCATCTTTGAACTGACTAAATAATAAAATGACCTCTCTGACACCCGCTTGCCAAAATACCATCTCTCTTAAAACCGTATCCGGGCCGGATTTATTGCCTTATATTGAACAGATTGCCCAATTAAGAATCCAGATATTTCGTGCTTTTCCATACCTCTATGAAGGTTCATTAGCATACGAGCAGAAATACTTACAACGTTATCTTGATGCAAGTCATGCTGCCGCCATACTAGCGTTTGATGGTGAACAACTCGTAGGTGCCTCTACTTGTCTCCCGATGAGCCAAGAAGACGAGGCTTTTAAACAGCCTTTTATCGAATCCGGTTATCCCATAGAGCGCCTCTTCTATTTTGCCGAATCCGTATTAGATGCTCGCTTTCGAGGACAAGGTATAGGACAAAGATTCTTTACCGAAAGAGAAAAGTTTATGCGCAGCGTGGGGAATTTTCAGTGGGCGACGTTTTGCGCAGTGGATCGCGGAATCAACCACCCTCAACAGCCGCAAAACTATCGGCCATTAGATCCGCTATGGCACAAAAATGGCTTTGTAAAAACACACTTAACAACACACTATGCTTGGCAAGATATAGGAGAATCAAACGAAACCTCCAAGCCCATGATCTTCTGGATAAAAGAATTCCCCAAATCAGCAAGTGTGTTTATCGATTAAAAATTGCAGATGATTTTGGTTAGCAAATAGCTGTTTATACTGTTTCATAAAAGGACTTTATAAGAGGAAATGGCTTTTTTGCGACATCTATCCTGTTAAATCAATTTCACTAGATAGTGAACCATAGGAGTATGAGACTAACCTCCCGAGAGGCTTTGATAGAAGTAACAATTCAGAACTTAATAACGCATCAGCTTCTGCGTTTCTTCTTCAATACGCAGGTAAAACTGCTTATGCTCCAAGTCTTGTCCGGCTTCGGCATCAACAATCAGTTTGACATTCGGGTGGAATTGCAGAATCGATGCTGGACAGGACGCGCTCACCGGCCCTTCCGCAGTCGCTTTAACAGCGGCTGCCTTTGCACTGCCGGTTGCCAACAAAACAATATCGCGTGCTTGCATAATCGTTTCGATGCCAACAGTAATGGCTAACTGAGGCTGAAACTCATCGGCTGAAAAAAAACGGGCATTATCCTCAATGGTCTGGCTAGACAGAGTTTTCACCCGAGTACGTGAGCGCAAGCTGGAACCGGGTTCATTAAAACCAATATGTCCGTTCACACCAATACCCAAAAGTTGCCAGTCAATGCCACCACTTTGCTGAATTTTACTTTCGTAGTCCACGCAGGACGCCTCAATGTCATCCGCAAAACCATCAGGAACAAAGGTATTTTCAACCGCAATATCGACCTGATTAAAGAAATTCTGCTGCATAAAATAGCGGTAACTTTGAGAATGATCTGGCGTCAAACCTATGTATTCATCCAGATTAAAACTGCGACATGCGGCCAGAGACAGATCGCCCTTTTTAACCTGTTCAATAACATGCTGGTACATTTTAATCGGGGTTGATCCAGTTGCCAGACCCAAAACAGAATCTGGCTTGTTTTTTATCTGCTGGCTCATAAGCCGAGCACCATAAGACGCAACATCTTCCGGCTTATCACAAAGAATAATTCTCATAAAATACTAACCTTCAATGTGTTTTTTCATCTGGCCATCAATCCAAGTGTGACAGACTTTTTTATCACTGATATGAATAATGTTGGCTTTGTATCCCGGCTTAAGTTCACCAAGCTGATCCGTAAGCCCCATAGCTTGAGCGGGATACATAGTCGCCATGCGAATGGCCTCAGCCTCTTCGACTGCCAATGCATCCTGCACATAATTTACCGCATCCAACAGGCTGATTGCTGAACCAGCCAGAGTCCCTTGGGCGTTTTTCAAAACGCCATCGACCGCATAAATGGTCTGGCCATCCAGTTGAAAATCAGCACCATCAGTACCTACCGTACTCATTGCATCGGATACCAGCAGTAACTTGCCAGCTGGCTTACATCGCATCGCGATCTGCAGTGACGTCGGATGCAGGTGATGCCCGTCCGCAATAACACTTGCCCAGCAATGATCGGTAACCAAGGCACTGCCAAGCATCGCTGGCTCGCGTGCACTCAGCATAGACATGGCATTGTACAGATGCGTAAAACCAGAAAGACCAGCAGCGATTGCCTGATTAACCGAGTCAGCGTCTGCGTTACTGTGCCCAGCCCAAACCTGATACCCCAACTCAGATAACTGCTTGATAAGATCAACTGCTGTTTTTTCAGGGGCTAGGGTTAACAGGCGAGTGCCTTCCGCTTTTGCCAATATCTCGATGTCGTCTGTCGTTAATTGTCGAAGGTACTTTTCATTATGTATGCCTTTTTTTGCAACATTAAAAAACGGACCTTCAATATGAATGCCTAGCAACTGACTGGGCTTTAGCGCATGAACAGCATTGGCGGCGTGAATAGCTTTCGCCATGATTTCGGGGCTATCGCTCATCAGGGTTGGTAGAATTGATGTCGTACCAAAGCTACGATGAGCTTCGGCCATGGTATAGAGGGTCTGTACTTGGGGTTGATCATTAAATAACAAACCACCACCGCCGTTGACTTGTAAGTCAATAAAACCGGCACAGAGCAACCCATCAAAAAAATGAAAGGATTCAGCGTGAGTGTCAATTTGTGAAAGCGGTTTTAACTCAACAATACGATCATGCTCAATAAGGATGGCATAATCGCTTAAATAGGATTCACCGGTGAAAATCCGAGTGGCACTTATCGTTTGTTTCATGCTGCTTTAATCTTGTTAATCTGATTGGTCACTGTCAAAAAAATACCCTAACCCTAAAGGTCGTTAAGGCGCCGTTCGAGCCAGTTGTAATGCGCCGGATAATGCATCGCCTTTACTGTCTGCAATCCATGACTGATATTCTGCGGCCAGATTTTGTTTTACGATTTCAGCCAAACCGCCCATTAACACCACTGGTTGATCATTAAAATCGTGCATGGATTTAATTAATGCCTGAATGATGCTTTGCTGTTCAGCAAGAATAGATGTCGCATTGGAATCATTCTGCGCAGCATTCTGCACAACCAAAGGTGCCAACTTTGCAAAACTGGCCGGTGTCGCATTGCGATAAAACTGAACGATTGCCTCAGCTTTAAAATCAAAATCCGCAGCAAAAGAATGGGTAAGGTCACTGGCCGCAATAACACCATCGAGCGCTTGCAGCGTCAGTTGATACAGTCTTAATCCCAACCAAGCACCACTGCCCTGATCCGCAAAAGGAAACCCCCAGCCACTCCAGGAACTATGCTGTTCACCTATAATCGACCAACCACAAATACCAGTCCCAATAATTAAAATGCTGCCATTCTTACCTGCATGGGCTCCCAAGCAGGCTATATGAGCATCACTCGCATGAGCCAACTTAGCAAAGGGGTGCCGCCACTGACCCAAAAAGCTTTTCGCAACCCTCATTTCAGCCCCAGCTAATCCCAAGCCAAGGTGCAATCGAGAAAATGCTTGTTCGTCTAAACCGGCTTGATGCAGAGCTTTGCGAATCGCATCGAGAATCGACACAACGGCCCCTTCCGCATCGCTATAGACATTTGCTGAGCCAGATACCCCCTCTCCCAGCACTTGGCCATGATGATCAGTTAAGCGCGCACGACAATGGGTACCACCACCATCAACACCAACATAAAAAATTTCGCCTTTCTGCTTCATTGTCGTCTGATCATCTTTTTAAAAATTCTGAGACTAACGCGCCAGCCCCAATGCCATACCCTGTCCAAGACAGGTATTGCTTCCTGTCACTATGGCAACCTTGCCAGCTAAACTAAACGACGCCAACATACTATTCTCTCAACCAATTCTTTATGCTGATAGGGACTGGTTTACAACGCATCCTCTGATCATTGTTAATAGCAGACTCTGATCAATCAGGATCTGCTTGTCTAAATTTGCACTTACGATATATCTCGACAGGTACGGCGGGCGATTAACCGGCATCCCAGCTCAACTTTTCGAATCGGTGCATTTATGTGAGTCTCACGAGCCAACTGTTCTAACTCTTCCAATGCCGTTTTGGCGATATGGTGAAGTGGAGTATGAATGGTTGATAATGGTGGTGATGTCATTTGCCCTGCTAAAATATCGTCGAAGCCAAGCAAAGAAACATCCTGAGGTACTTTAATGCCTCTCTGTTGAAACGCTTTAAGCGCACCTAACGCTATGTTATCGGCCATACAGAAGAAGGCCGTCAAGCCTTGCAAATCAGGATTGACATCAAGCCAGTCAAGCATGCCTTTTTGCGCCACTTCCGGCCTGAAACTTTCCAGTAAAATCGTCACGCCGTTTAAATCATGGTCACTGTATTCGCGAATCGCTTCTTTGAAGCCATCTTGGCGTTGACGAATGGTGTATCGACCTGGCCAGGTAACAATACAGATATTCTTGTGACCTAAATCTTTCAAATACTCAACACCTAAACGCGCACCATTTCGGTCACCAATACCGACTGAACCTACGTGCATAATCGGGTCTTGTCCTGCCAGTAATAAGCAAGGCATGCCGGTTGCCAATACTTGATCCAGCAAAGTTCGATCTTCATCGAAATACACCAGAATACCGTCACACTTTTGTGATTTAATCTGTTCGATAACCTGATGATAATCATCAGCGGCTTCATCCAGCATAATGGGTTCAATGTCGATTTTTCGATCAGCGCATTCTTTACGCAAGGTATCGAGAATGGTCCAAGAAACGTAATTCTCTGAGGTATGCAACAAGCGCTCAGACTTTACGACCAAAGCAATACGACGTAAGGACGGAGGCATGGCCCGCTTGCGGCGGCTATCCAGATAGCCAATTTCATTGGCTACAGCGAGCACTCGCTCGCGCACTTCATCCGATATTTTGGCGGTACCATTCAGTACATGGCTGACTGTACTGATGGCAACACCGGCTTTCTCTGATATTTTTTTCAGGCTCACGTTATTTAACGCCAGAACTGGCGACCCCTTGTGTGATGTATTTTTGCAACAGAATAAAGACAACCGTCACCGGCAGTAATGCGATAACAGTCATTGCCAGAATATAATGCCACTGCACGGAGAACTGGCCTTGGAAGGAATTCAAACCAATCTGCAAGGTATAATTTTCTGGACTTGAAAGCACAATTAATGGCCATAAGAAATCATTCCAACGCCAAATAACCGAGAAGATAGCAAGCACGGCAAGTGCCGGTGCACACAGGGGCAAAACAACCTTCCAGTAAACCCGGAACTCAGAAGCAGCATCGACACGCGCCGCTTCGATTAAATCGTCGGGAATGGTCAGCATATACTGTCGTAGCAGGAAAACACCCGTCGGTGTTGCCACAGTCGCCAAGATAACGCCCCATAAATTATCGGCCAGATTTAAACCAACAACGACAATAAATGCCGGCACCATAATGACCGAAAGCGGCAGCATTAAGGTCGACAGAATCGCAACGAAAATGGCGTTCTTACCCCTGAAGTTATACTTAGATAACGCGAAGGCTGACATGGAATTCAGCAGCAATGTCAGCAATGTCGCAACCAGGGTTACAAAAGTGGTGTTTTTAATGTAAGTCACAAAATCAAACTGTTCCAGCGGCTCAGAATAGTTATTCCATGCAAAATGAACATCCTTTATCTGTTTGATTTCATTTATCGGCACCTGAAACTTTTTATTAGGTTCGGCCGGATCAATCATGGTCGCCTTAATACCAATACGGCGTACCATAGCAACCTCTTTGGTCTCTCCTTCCGGTGTGGTCCACTGCCACATAGACAAAGGCTTGGATTGACCTTCAATTTCAACCGTACTTGCAGCTTGTGGCATCAGCGTGGGTGGGAAGCTATTAATTTCCGACTCAGATTTAAATGACGATAAAAGCGCCCAAGCAATTGGAATGGCAATCATAGTGGTGCCAAAAAACAGCCAGATCCAGGAAATAATATCAACGGGTTCGATACGCCCAGGATGACGGGTTCGAGTTAAAAATTTAATCATGCTCAATGCTCCGCTTTCTTGGACATCCAAACCTGAACAAGTGTTAATACCAGTAACACTAGTCCCATTAATACTGAGGCTGCAGAAGCCAGACCATAGAGGCGAACTTCAGAGTTAAAGGCCGTCTGATAAATAAATTGTACAATAAAGGTGTTCGCCGTTCCCGGTCCACCGCCATCTGTCAGTACCCAGGCTTCATCGAATACCTGTACTGAGCGAATCAGCAAGAGTACCGTCACAACCAATAAATTAGGTATCAGCAAAGGCAAGGTGAGTTTACGGAACTGACGCCAACGGCTGGTGCCATCCACTTGTGCGGCTTCATAGATATCGTTAGGGATCGCCTGCAAACCAGCAAGAATAATTAAGGTATAGAACCCCATCTGGAACCAGATAGAAATATAAACAACCCAGAACCGCGACCAAAAAACATCGAGCATAAAAATAATGCGCTCACCGCCAAAGTTTTCAACAAAGAGGTTTAACAAGCCATTTCGCGCTAGGAACCATTTCCATACCAGACCAATAACAACCGGGGACAGCAACACAGGGTAAAAGAAAACTGCCCTGAAAAATGCTTTACCACGGGTAAGTCGATTGAGAACCAAGGCAGTGGCAAGTGAGATTAATAAAGTGCCAATCACATTTAAAGCAGTATACCAACCTGTATTATGAATGGCTGTCCAAAAAATATCGTATTCGCAGGTCGCTGGGTCCATATAGGAGGAGCAGGATAATAACCGGCGAAAGTTTTCCAGTCCCACAAATGGGCGATTCCAGATCAGCATTTCCGTGCCACCAGTAAAGGCATAGGCTATTGCCAGCCCCACCGGCAGAAACACAAATAAAGCAAACAGAATCATGTTAGGCGCAAGAAAAAAATACGCCATACGATGAATACCAATCACTTTTTGCAGCGCTAACAGTGGCCGCTCAAGCAAACGTAAAAATCGATCAAAAAAGTCACAAATATATTCTAAGAGTATGTTCATAGTGCTACCCGCTCAAACGCTTTGGCTGATTTTTCTGAAAACAAGTGAATGAACTCCTGAGGGAACGCCAAAGTTAACCTTTCACCCGCTTCAGCAACAAAGTTTTTCGCAATATGAACAACCACTTCTTCTTCCAGCTCAGGGACTTGACCATAAATAAAGGTTTCATGTCCCATGGACTCGATATTCGATATGGTAAATGGCACGCCATCAGAAGCTTCCACCACCTCAATATGTGATGGACGAATCCCGACCGAAACCTCATCCCCCACCCTAGCTTCGTCTAGCATCATTGGCAGTGACAACTGACCTAACGCGGTCGAACTAATCTCAAGTTGCCCCTCCTGAATATCAGTAATTTTCGCTGGGAACATATTCATCTTGGGGGAACCGATAAACTCAGCAACAAATTTGTTTGCCGGGCGTTCAAACAATTCCAATGGCTTACCGACCTGTTCAACACGCCCCTGATTCACAACCACAATTTTCTGTGCCATGGTCATCGCTTCGATCTGATCATGGGTCACATAAATCATTGTTGTGGCTAATTTTTTATGTAAGCGGGTTAATTCAGAGCGCGTTTGTACACGCAGCTTTGCATCCAGATTCGATAAGGGTTCATCAAACAAGAAGACTCGTGGATTACGAACAATCGCACGGCCAATAGCAACCCTCTGACGCTGACCACCGGACAAGGCCTTAGGCTTTCTGTCCAAATAAGGCTCAAGATCCAACATCTTGGCCGCAGCAGTAATGCGTTTTTTGATCTCTTCTTTTTCCATGCTCAGGTTTTCCAACCCGAACGACAGATTTTTGTAGACATTCATATGTGGGTAAAGAGCATATGATTGGAACACCATGGCGATTTCCCGTTGAGCGGGCGGTAAGCCGTTTACTTTTTCATCATCAAAAAAAATCTCGCCGGAACTGACCTCTTCCAAACCTGAAAGCAAACGCAGCAAGGTTGATTTACCACACCCGGATGGGCCAACCAAAGCCACAAACTCACCTTTATCGATATCTATATTGACGTCATGCATAACCTCGCTTTTGCCAAAACTTTTATATAGATTTTTTATTTTTATCGCTGCCATAGGTGTTTACTCCAAATAATTTTTAACTCATATTGACAGGCTGATCAGCGCCTCTTGGTCATTTGTTCAAGGTATCGATCAATGCGCGATACTCAGATAAAAATAATGATGCAAGTGCCTGCCCATAGGGTGCAGGTGTATTGCCAATCTCATGATAGAACTGAAGGCTGTGGCCCATGGCCGTACCATCGGACACTTCTTCAACAATGCCATCACTGTTAATTCGTTTAGCGACTGCGTTGAGGCAGCCATTTAACATTTCGTGGTAAGGTTCAAGCTCAATCAATCCTTCCCGGTAGCCTGCCAACACACCGTAACCAAAACCTGCAGTGGCAGAGGCTTCGACTGGCGAAGTCGGATCATCAAGCAGGGTATGAAACATGCCATCCTCTCGCTGCAAGCCAACCAATGCCTGCAACTGGGTCTGAAACACTGCTTTCAGATAGCGGGCAACAACAGGCTCAGGTTTTAAAATGTAAAAAATCTCTGGGATAGCAATGGTCAGCCAGGAATTGCCGCGCGCCCATAAAGCTTTGGCAAAGTTATGACGCCCATTAAAAGTCCAACCGTGATAAAACAAACCACTTTTCACTTCACCTAAAAACCGGATGTGACAAAGGTATTGATATTGGGCTTGCTCAATCCATTCCTGACGACTAAAAACTCGACCCGCAGCGCCCATAAACAAAGCCGCCATAAATAGCGTGTCGTCCCAAAGTTCACCATCGTTATCACGTTCTTTGACCAGATGCTGAAAACCACCTTCGTCTGTTTTTGGCATTGAGCTATGCAACCAGTCTGCCCAGTCGATAATAATTTCATTCCAATCCGGTCGATCAAAGTGTTCTGACAATAATGTCAGCGCCAGCATGGGAGCAGTTGAATTCACTTGACGGCGAGGCAAGCCACGATCAATTTGCCAGTCATACCAACGGGCAATGCGCTCTAGTGCAACCTGATCCTTACGACGCTCGGCATCGCGCAAGTCACCGTAAAGGCCTACACCCACTTCCCAATCCCATTCATCAAACAGTATGTCATCTCGCTCGGCTGACTGGACTTCGCCAATGCCTTTGAGAGAACGGAAACCTTTAGAAATTAAACCCAAAGATTCCGTTAATTGTTGATCATTCATTCATTGCTCCTATCGAACACATACACGATGTCATCATCGTCTGTGGTGCGCTTTTATTGATAATCTTGCCAAGGCTGTGACTTACTGTTATTGATTGCGATATGCGGTACTACATTTAGTGGTGCAAAGGTTATTGCCTGATCATCAATCGAAATTCCTTTGTCATAATCCAAGCGCAGCACGCCATCATCATGATGAACACTGAGCTGGTTTTGTTGAGCATCGAAGACGACTTGTCGTGCCTGGCAGGCTGCTTTAAAGGCTTTAAAATCTAGGGTTTGTGATACTTCATCAACTATGGTCAACCACGCCGATTGCGAACCGGCAACACGCCATTCCATACCGGCATACAAACCCTGCTGATGTGCAGTCAAAAGACCTGATGAGTAAACCCCGATTAGAGCCTTACCAGTGCGTGCAAACAGCCAGTTATCCGAGGCTTCAAATTCATCACAGATACTGACTGGAACAAAGGTGTGAACAAAATCAATCACATCGTTATAGGCACGATGATCGTAAATCATCATCGCAAAATTTTTGTAATGGGCGACTTTTGGATGAACCGCATTACCTGCCCAATAAGATGGTCGACTGCCCCCCCAGACTCGTAAATCACCCGGATGATTAATCCAGAATCGTGCCATCGGATGTGCGTTCGTCTGAATATCGACAAAATGCTGCTGATGACCTTTGATACCGGTTTTATAGTCCGACACGGTTGACAGCTGAAGCGAAGGTGTTTTCCAAAGTGTGACCCGCGCATTGTGATCAAGCCCCTGCGTGTACTTTGCATAAATCGACTCACCATCTGGCACTTGCATTAATTGCTGACAGATTTTTGGTGTCTCGTAATCACTTAACGCCAACAAAGCACTGACACGGTCATAACCAGGATACCAATCACCGCCAAAGGCAACCGCTGCAATTGATGCCAGTTCAGTTGCTGGACCGGCGAGCAATTCTTTCTCATACACCCGACCTTGTGAGCCTGCTGAAACACTGCCGATTTTATGCAGTGCAGTCATCACAAAAATCTGATCGATCAGATTTTTGGAGCGCTCAGCCAAGCTTGTATCTTCAGCGTTAACCATGAGTGTGAACAGACCCAATAGGTCAATAGGGTAATAAGCTGCGGAATTCCATTCAGCTAGGCCATGCTGATCAATAGCATCAAACCAAAGTTGCAAACGGGCAAAAGCCTGAGCTTTATGTTGCTCCCCTGTCTTGCCACTGTTTGGAAATACGTCGTTTGGAAATAAACAGCCAGCCAGATACTGTGAAACGTGGAAGCACAGCACGTGATTTTCACTCCAGAACCACATTACGTCATCACCCGGTTCATCGAGCCAATAACGAAAGTTCAAAACTTGATGTTTCACCTGCTGCCAGAATTCATCCGTTAAACGAATATCACTAAAACCTTGATACGCCCAAAGTACTGGCAACATCCAAAAGTCAGCACAATCGTGACGTTCAGAAATTGGTAACAGAGCAGTGCGCAGAATATCTTCTGCAACATCCAGTGACGTATTTTGTGCTAATGCCGCTAATGCACGTGCAGGTTCCTGCTTACCCTGCTCCAACATATAAGCCAGCGCTCGCTTTTTGCGTTCTACAAGGGTTGGCATATTCATGGATTTAGGAGGAGGTAATAAGGTCGTACCAAGGGTACGGCTGAAATGCGTTTTATCGACTTGAACAACAAAACGAAGAGAAACACAGCCTGCACGTAAACCTGTACTGTCAAACAGATCCGCACTTTTAAAATCCTGATCAACAACAAATGAAATTTCCCGATCCATTTTCATGCCATCGAGCAGTACATTCATGGTTACTGTTTCAGAGGGATGACTGTCAGTATCGAGCAGAATTTTTACTGCTTGGCTTGGTAAATAGTCCGCCGCAATTTTTACCCATTCATCGCAATAAAAAACTTTATCAGTTCGCAGCCCGTTCAAAGTACGTTCAATTTCTTTTGCGTACTCTTCATCAAGATCCAATACGATACCTGACTGAATGCCTTTACCTTCAAGTAAGGTCATCACGAAATAACAACTGGTATCACGCTCGTGTAAATCTTCTAAAAAAACGACCAGCTCCGTTTCACCCTGATCAAGGTCTAACTGATATTCTGCAACCGTCGATTCATTACGCTGATAATGATCCAGCTGAATGACTTTATGATGGTTTTGCCAAACATGAACACCGCCACAAGTTTCAATAGACACTTTAATATGCTGTGCCACAGCACTGGTCAGTTTACAACGCAACCACCTTGTCACTAACGTCGGGCGAAAACAGAATGTAGAAAAATCCACCCGTGGATCTTCACCACCAAGATAGATCTCTGGACAGTTGAGTTCAGTAGGTAGCTCAACAGAACGCGTTTGTAATTCCTTGCGCAATGCTTCTCGACAAGGTAAATCACCCGTCGCCACCCAGCCATTCACGAAACGATAATCTACGGCATCTGGCATTGGGCGAGACTCACCCGGGTAATAACAATTTTCTGCATCGGAATACGACCAACGATTTAACGTTTCACCTTCCGCGACAGACCAAAAAGTAGTTTTATTAATCGACATCTTTGCATCCAAACAGTTTTAATGAAAAAAATTTCATTACATTCCCTTTTTACACTTATTTAATTGCGAACATGTAATTTATATTTGACTTTATTCGGCAGTATAGCCATATAATCAAACCTCAAGCAAGGCAAAACCAAATATGAAATAAATGAAAATATTTTCATTTATATAGGAATAAAATAAAATTTGGAGGAACACTAATGACGCGTTCAAGCTTGGTTTTAAGTGCGCTGGCCTTAGCAACTTCTGTTTGCGCTGGCTCAGCAATGGCGAAAGACACAATTACCTTCTGGTTTACTGATGATGATCCAAACTATGTCAAAAGAATTAGCGAATTGGTTGATCAATTTGAGACTAAGAACCCAGATATTGAAGTCGAGTTTGTCACCACTGGCTACTCTCAATCACGCGAACAATTGTCTCTGCAATTATCTGTTGGTGAAGGACCTGACCTCGCAAAATATGCCGATCAATCCTTGATAAAATATACTCTGGATTTACGTCCTTACATGGACGATCCTGACGCTTTCGCAGCCCTTCACGGCAACACTCTCGACTACCTTCGCAACAAAGGCGACTCAGCAAATAAAATCGGCGGTTATCTGGCCTCACAAACTCTTAACCTGCCTTTTGTCAACGTAACTCTGTTCGAACAAGCCGGTGTTCCAATCCCTAAGCCCGGTTCCTCTCTTAAAGATCTCGTCGAAGCCTCTGTGAAGGTTGCTGATGCAACCGGTGTTGATATTCCCTTTACTATGGACCGTTCTGGTCACCGCTTCTCCGGTCCTGCCTTCTCTTATGGATCTGTCTATGTTGCTGACAATGGTGCATTCACATTCCCGGATGAAGCCGCGCAAGCTTACATAAAAGATTTGTATGAATGGACTCAGACGGGCGCTTTCCCGAAAGAAATGTGGGGCGCTGCCGGTGGTATCCGCTATAAGAGCATGGGGGATGAGTTTATCAATGCCAACGCAGTAACTTACTTTGCCGGTAACTGGATGGTTAACCCATTCCAGAAAAACATTCAGGATGCCTTTAACTGGACGGTACTAGACGCGCCATGTGGCCCGGGGGGCTGTGTACCAATGCCAGGTACAACCTATTTGACTGGTTTCAATCGCACCAAACATCCAGAAGCCGTTGCTAAACTGATTGAATATCTGGGGTCAGAACCCATTCAACGAGAACTGGCTGAAAACTTCATCATTATTCCAGGCGCTGAGGTTAAAAACATCAATTACAAGCTTGATGATGAAAACGCAAAATCTGCCATGACGGTGTTCGCCCGAAATGCAGATAAAGTTTCTGAAGCGGCAATCAACTTCTACAAAGCGCTAGGCTCCAATCTGGTTTACGACACTATTGTTCAGCGTATGAGTCAGTTGATAGTTGGTGAGCTGTCCCTTGAGGAAACCTACGAGCGTATGGCATCTGATATTGCTAAAGGCAATAAAGAACTGGGCTATTAAGATTTTTCTACCCTCCTGGTGATGCTTTGAAATAATCATTAACTTATTTCATTGTACTTGCCAATATTGCCCCTGTTTTGCAGGGGCTTTTTTTGCGCATTAGCTGCGGATCATTCTGAATCGCAGCTAAAACACCACTCAATCAATTCACAATATGGCGACTGTGGCGTCACTAAGGTCGAGGGGAACTCGAGACAATTGGGCGAGTCCGAAAAAGACTACGACTCCAGACAGAACATAGCTTGCTTTTATTCGAGGCAAGTGACGATGATAAATATTGAACATATTTCCGGTAGGCAGCATTGGCTCGTCAAGCTAAGTAATTTCATCACTGTAAAAGAAAACTGATTTTCTAATCGACGAGCTCAGCCAAATTTTTACAACCAAATACAACATTCAAATCAAACAAACGGAGCGAAACTTTACTCCCTCGCTCATTAATCAATGTCACTAATTCAACGTCAGTAGCATCCGCTAGCCGAGCAAATATTTCTTTTTTTAATTGAAGGCATAATGACAGGCGCATGAGGTTTTAACTACTGCTTTCAACATTAGATAAATACTTAAATATTTTCTAACTTATGCAAAACACAAACATGAAAAATGGCCTTCTCTTAAAAGATTAGGCCATTTATTTTCATATGTACCAAACAATTAGTGAAAGTTACTCTATCGTGCTAGTTGCTCTTTCCATCCTTGTTCAATACTCGTTATGGAGGTCACACCATACAATGCGTGCCTTTCTCCCTTATTAATGGCCCATAATTGGTTACCAAAATCATAATGCCACCACTCACTAGGTAAATTGGTAAAACCAGCTTGAGTCATTGCGTGAAAAAGCATTCTTCTATTTTGTATCGCCACTTGAGTGCTTTTATCTGGAGAGGTCTTGTTTTCTAGTGCTGCCGTCCATGAATCATCACTCGCTTCATCAAACAAGGTACCCATATTAAGAAAGCGGCCATTCTGATCGCATAACGTAACATCAACAGAGCCGCCAGTCAGATGAGGACTAGGAGTTTCTGGATTATCACTGGGTGGAGATACCAGTGTTCTAGCCTTTGCTCGAACCTTTTCCAGTGGCAAATCTGGCAAGGATTTGGTCAGCAAGTTAGTTAACGAATCAAACAAATATTGCTGGACAGAAAAAGGCCGCCAACCATCCAATACAACCAGATAAAGGTGTCCTGGCAGAAAAGTGGCAGCTAAGTTAAGCCTGTCTAGTACGGAGGATCTAACGAAACACTCAGGCAAAGCATTAGCAACTCGTAACTTATAGTAGGCAGGATACATTTTTAGCTTATTTGCTAAACTAACCGGCTCAAGCGGCTCATTATTTTCTTGTATAGGAATCATACTTAGCTTTTCCCAATCTGGAAAAGAGTATGATGGTATTTCTGGATAAACTAAATTTAACATAACTTATTTGAATACCAATGGTAGAGCCAGAGTCAAACTCGGTACAAAAATCAACAATGCCAGCACCACCATAGCAACCGCAACAAATGGCCATATAGATTTAAACATATCCGTTAGTTCAATCTTACTTACTGCTGCTGCAACGTAGACACAAGCCCCCATAGGTGGCGTAATTAATGCAATGGTAATGTTCATCGTAATGATAATTCCGAGATGGATTGGATCCACTCCTGCGTGCATTGCAACGGGGGCAAACACTGGAGTAAGTAACATAAGTGCAGAAACTTCTTCCATCAACATACCTGTGACAAACGTAATCAAGCTAATCACAATCAAAATAAGAGTTGGTGAGTCTAAATATGGACGCAACATAACGGCAAACTCATTTGGCACCTGAGCATAAGCCAACAACCAACTTACAATCGAAGAAGCGCCAATTATCACAAAGATTGCACAGGTTAAGACAAGGGTTTCTTTTAAAGCTTTACCAATTGCAACGAAAGACAGTTGTTTACTCAACAGCCCAACAATCAAGCTATAGAGTACAATCAGTACACCTGATTCGGTCGGCGTTACAAAACCAAATACGATACTGGCCACAATTAAAATCGGTGCCAATAATGCAGGTATCGCAATACTCAAGCTTTGCATAATCTTTCTAATACTTGGCTTCTCTCGCGACACACCAATATTCGCTTTACGAGCATAAATATAATTAATCACCATAAAGGCTATTCCCAGTAATAAGCCAGGAATCACACCTGCTAAAAACAGATCTCCTACCGATGTATTGGTAATAGATGAATACAGAATCATAAAAATACTAGGTGGAATAATAGGGCCAATCAAAGAGCTACCAGCGGTCAATCCGGCAGCATAGGATGCAGAATAGCCGTCTTTTTTCATGGCAGGCACAAGCAAAGAACCTAAGGCAGAAGTATCAGCAACTGCAGAACCATTTACCCCGGCGAAAAACACACTCGATACCACATTGACATAACCCAACCCTCCTTTAAGATGACCAACCAAGGATTTCGCAAAGTCGATGAGTCTGACAGTCAATCCAGCACTGTTCATGAGATTACCCGCCAAAATAAACAACGGGATTGCCATCAAAGAAAAGACATTAATACCGCTGAAAAATTGTTGAGGCATCATCCTCATTGCCATATTCATGTCAACGAAGAAAAAACCTGTCACACCGGTAATCAATAGACTAATAAAAAGAGGCAGCCCCAATAAAACATTAACAACAAACACTAATAACATGACAGTTAACATGACTCTTCCCTCTTTTCTTTTTCTTGCTCTTCAACTACTTGCTGCTCAACAAATGGACCACGAAAAAGAACAAATAGAGCCAATACAGTAAAACCAATTGGCAAAGACAAGAGAGGTAATGTTTTACTAACACCCAGCCCTGCAGTATGGAACCGAGATAATGACAAAGCGTACTTAGCACTTGCATAAGCGAGAAAAATACTAACCGCAAGAATAGCAAGCCAACGGTACCATAATAAAAAAGGATGCAACCTAGGTGGTATCAAACGACCAATAATAGACACTCGCATGTGATCATCGCTAAGGTATACAAAACCCATTGCGAACAGGACACAACCAACCATAAGAAAGCGAGCAAGCTCATCACTCCAAATAGGAGCACCATTGAGAATATAGCGTGATACAACACCATTTAATAACACAAGAAGATTAAGAACCAACATGGTACAGGCTATATATTTCATCATTCTTGAGGCAAGTCTTAATTTGTTTTGAAGCATTGAGGACACTCAATATGGGCAAGCTAGTGAAATTTTTAACAACTTCTTCAACACTAGGCCCAGTCAGTTATTTTTGAAATTTCCCCAAGCACCGACTGGTGCCGGGGAGATAGGACACAAGAGATTATTTTACGTCTTCTAGGGCCATATCAATCCATTTAGAATCGATATCTTGTTCACGCAACCAAGAAAGGTAAGATGGCTGACCTATGTTCTTGAATTGGTCTAGCTCTGCCTGAGTTGGACGATATACTTCCATACCATTTTCAGCAAGAAACTCAATGCGCTCTTCAACCTGCGCCTCTACTTTTTTACGATTTATCAATGTGGCTTCTTTAACCGCTGCCATTAACGCTGTTTTCTCACTAGGCGTTAAGCTTTTCATTAACTCATCGTTGGCCACAAGAAACTGATCAGAATACTGTATATTCGCCAATGTTAAATACTTTTGGACTTCGTTCAGACTGCCTAAAATGATATACATAGGAGGGTTCATTTGACCATCAGCAACACCAGTGCGCAGAGCCATGTAAACTTCAGTCCAAGGGATAGGTGTACCAGACGCACCAAATGATTCATACAAAGCAACCTGGCTCTTATCCATTGCGCGGAACCTTAATCCTTTAAAATCACTCGGCGTATGTATTGGTTTTTTGTTATTGGTAAAGGCTAGGAAACCACCTTCTTCAACAACTGATAACATGTGTACATTAGTTCGCTTATAGAATTCTTTTTCAGCTGCTTGCCAATAGTTTCCGTTATCAAAGAAATCATGAGCTTCTTCGAATGAAGCAAACATAAATGGTATAGAACTGACAAAAATCTCTGGAAACAATGGCGCAACGCCACCAAAAGACGCAATATTAAGCATAGGAGAGTTCATTACCTGCTCCATACGCTCTTCTTCTTCACCTAACATACTATTTGGATAAAGCTTTATTTCTAGGTCGCCATTCGTTTTTTCTTCCACTAACTGCTTAAGATTCGTAGCGAACATATGCACAGCATTTTTCTTCGCATCCGCTGCGCCGTTATAACTTAAGTTGATAGTTTGTGCGAACAAACTTGACGCACCGAGAACAAGACTACTCACCAAAACCGCCCTTGCCGTTTTAGTAAGAGCACCTGTATTAATTGATTTAAACATGTCATCAGTTCCTATTGTGTGATTTATATTATGTCATTTGTGATATGCCATATCAGACTAATCGTTGACCTGTTGATCATTCAATAGAAAAGGTGTTGATAATTAGTCAACACCTTTTCCAAGGTTACCTTTATTTTTCGCTAACATATGATCTGGTGCATCACTGTTTAAAAATTTTGTAGATACCTGTAAATGATTCAACAACTCATTGGCGGACATGGTAAGTTCTCTTCCTTTTTTACTAAGTACTCTCGCTCGAGCATTGGATAAAAAAGAATCCTTTACTTCAATGATATTAATCGCACCACTTTCAACTTCCTGCTCTACAGATAGTCTAGGCATAAAGCTAATGCCAGAACCTGACGCCACAAAATTCTTCAGTACTGATACCGAATTCGTTCGTAATCTTGGAACAAGCAGGATATCTTCGGTTTCCTCCGCAATATTAATGAGACGTCCCATACCAGTTGATTGATCAATCACCGCCAATGGAAATTCTGTCAGCTCCTGTAAAGCGATTGGCAAGGATCGTTCAGTAAGCGGATGACCTGCAGGAGCAATGATGTCTAGCGGATGTCGAGTTTCCACATGACAATACAAGTTTGGTTGATTGGAAGAAGCATAGGTAACAGCGAAATCAATCTGATCATCTTCAAGAAGCTGAATCGCTTCCTTTGCTCCCGCCATTTGAATACTTAGCTGAATGCCAGGATAACGTTCTAAAAAGCTTTGCAGAGAGTTTGAAATTAAGTCTGTAATAAAGCCCTCACCCACAGCAATTCTAACCTCACCGGCTTTTAGACCTATAATGTCGTGAATCTTAGAGATGGTCGCCGCTTCACTTGCCTGCATCTTTCTAAAATAATTCAATAATTCTCTACCTGCCGACGTTATTTCACTCTGGTTACCTCGCCTCTCCCAGATTTTTGAACCCACTCCTTCTTCTAACTGTGAAATAGAACGACTAATAGCAGACGGATCAATATTCAATTTTAAAGCGGCTTTGCGCAATGAACGATATCGATCAATGGCGTTTAAATACTCTAATGCTCGTGGATTGAGAAATCTCATACCAATACCTAATACAATCTATTTGACACAAACTTAACGAGCTTATTTTACGAAAAAAATCTCCATATTCGCCATTGAAGCTTACCAAATTACTTCGCCCCTGTTATTACTACTGCCAGCAATAGGTTTCTTACTCTTTTCGGTGCAACTAAACCATTATAACGTTCGTAGTAACTAAATTCATGGTAATGAGTACCGTCTGCGGTGGACGAAATAATTGGTTTTCACCTATAAGTCAACCGGTGTCAATGTTTCGATAAAGTTCGGATCACGATTATTCAGCAGAGAAAAAACCAACTTTATTTTTGTGTTTTTTTACTTATTTTTTGCATTTTTTCATTGTGTACTTTGGTTATTTTTTGTAATAACTTGTTTTCCGTTGATTAAAAAATCAACAAAAAGATATTTGATTAAATTCTAATTCTAAAATGGAGTAATATCATGGAAAGTAAAAAAATTGATTTAGATATTTCGGAAATTTCTGTTAACTATGCTATTGGAAGTGAAGTTTTAGAGAGCATTATTAGTGCAGATCCTGGCGATAGTGAAGCTGACCAAGATAACGACCTATAACGCTTCAGTTGGCAGCATGGTAAATAATGAAGAATTTTACACTATCTGATATAACTATAATCCTGAAAAAAAGCCTAAAAGTTGAATTAACTGAACAGGACTATATAAGAGACATAGAGATCCATGAAAAGACTTCTAGAGATGATGCTTTTTTTCATTGGGTAAAAAAAAGAAATAATGTAAATAAAACCTCATTGATCCATAACTTATTGCTACTAAAACCTATTTCAGGGTTATGTCTCTTTGTTTTAGGTATATTGATGGCAATATCCTTAACCCTTATACCGTATGCATTAAGATATGTCCTGAGTTTCTTGGAAAACCAAAATGATAATATAAGCTCTCTTTTAGCAGCATCTCTTCTGCTTTTCATTTCTATGATATCTTCTGGCATCTTATCAACACAATTTTATTACTATAATAACGTAATTTATCTTAATATTAGACGACTTCTTATAAAAGTATGTACCAAAAAAATACTGGCCGTAGATAGTAAAAGACTTGATTTTTTTAATGGTAGGGTTCAGGAAATAATTGTATCTGATAGCTCAAATGTAGCTCCATTTTTTATGTTTTTGATGGGGCTTATCGTATCATTAATTCAAATAGTAGGTTATCTTTATCTACTCTTCTATCAAATAGGTTTTATTGCAGTTTATTCATTTCCCATTCTTTTTTTGATGGTTTTTTTACAGGTTTTATTTGGCAAGAAAAGCTCTGTTATTCAGAAAAAAATAAGACATAAAACAGATCAAAGAATGAAGCTGATTACAGAGTTCATAGATAAATTCAAACCCATAAGAACTGCTAATTATAGTGATTTCTTCAAGAAAAATGTACAGAATATAAGGGACGAAGAGACTGCTTTATTATATAAAAGAAATTTAATTACCCTAGTGATAAGCTCAATATCTCATGTTTCTGTATTAGCTATGATGTTGATGTGTTTTTTTCTTTTAATTCAAAACGATCATGATTTTAATATGGGAGATGTTTTTGTTCTAGTTTCTATTTTTACTTTAATACAGTTTCCTATTGTCGATATGCCAAAAAAAATCAATGCGCTTATTAATTCTACAATTTCATTAAACAGGCTTGTCGAATTTTTCAATATAGATGATAGTGTAGAAAATGAAATTGATATATCAATGAATTTGGGTGATCTAGAGTTAATAAATCTATCGACGGAAAACAAAGAAATATTAAGTGATGTAAATCTTTATGTGAATAAAGGAGAATGCATTGCTATCTTTGGAGATACTGCTTCAGGGAAAACCCTTATTTTTGATATTATCACAGGTAAAAAAACAGATTTTATGGGGTGCATTAGATTTAATGGAAAGATCCATTATTTAGAGCATTCTCCTTGGTTAGCAAATGATACAATTAAAAATAATATCCTCTTCGGACAAGATTATAGAGAAGAAGATTATAAAAAAATATTGTTTCAATGTGATTTGTATGATGACTTGGAAAAATTTCCTTTTGGTGACAATACTCTAGTTGGAGAAATGGGTTCTCTATTATCTGGAGGTCAGAAACAACGTGTTGCAATAGCCAGAGCCTTGTATTCAAAATCAGATATTATACTCTTAGATAATCCAACTTCGTCCTTAGATCCGATAGTAACGAAAAAAATCATTAATAATGCATTTGTACAATGTGCTTCAACTTTACTTATTACAACGAATGATAAAAATGTGTTGTCTGTATGTGATCGATCCTATGAAATTAAAGGTAGGAGTCTAATAGAAAGTCCTACACATATGAAGTTTTTTAAGGCTTCTTTATCAGAGGATTATAGGAAATCATATCCCAGTGATAAAGAAATAAAAGATGAAGAAAAAACGGAAAATTATTCTCTAAATTTTAGTTCACTGTCCGTTTTTTTTGATTTCTTACATAGTAAAAAAACAGTTTATTTTATTTTTTCTTTGATCTTTTTAGCTGAAGCCATGAGGATTTCAACCGAATTGTGGATAGCTTACGCTTCTAATATAAGAGATATACTTACCCCAAAACAAATCATATGGCCCTTTTTGGGTTTAGGATTAATGAGTCTATTACTTATATTTACATATAATTCTATCTTGTTGTTTTATATAAAGAAGCTTTCTAAAGACTCTCACGAGAAGTTTTTTAATGCGATTGCTAGCGCGCAAACTCAATTTCACGACAAAACACCAATTGGAAGGATTTTAAACAGGTTTAACCTCGATATCATGACTATTTCAGGTCCACTCCTGATGAACATGATGACTTTAGTAACATTAATATCAGCTATTTTTTTACAGTTTATATCTGCTTCTTTAAAGTTACACTTTTTATGGATTCTAGTTTTTTTTATTTCTCTTCTTTATATTAGGATCCAAAAGCTTTATAGAAATGCCACTTTACAAATAAGAAAACAGCAAGCTGTAAATAGCTCTTTTTTCTACTCTAGTATCATTGAGATAATTAGAGGTGCTAATATTTTTAGGTTAGGTGGATCTCAAGTTTATGCAGAAAGCCAAGTTATGAAAACGCTAAGCAAGCTAACAAATGGTCGATTTACTTTGGTGAATATTCATTTATGGTTTGAGCTCCGCCAATGTCTTCTGACAGCATCTTTGGCATCTTCTATTGCAGTATATTCTGGTATGAATGACGGAGGTGCTATTGCCTCGTTGTCGGTTACCTATGCTGTACTTGCAAGTAATTCAATTAAGAGTTTGATACTTTTTTATACAGCATTCGAGCAAAATTTAAATTCAGCACTGCGAGTAAAAGAATATTGCGACCTTCCTAGTGATGATTTTATCTTAAATAAAAAATCGTCGAACAAGAATAAAATTTCTAGAGGTAGCATAAGATTCGAGAAGGTTTTCTTTAAATACCCTAATAAAAGTGATTTTTCTATTAAAGACTTTAATGTGAATATTAATCTAGGTGAAAAAATAGGTGTATGCGGTAGAACTGGCTCAGGGAAAAGTTCGTTTGTTAATCTGATAAACACTTTATATCAACCAACAAGTGGCGAAATATATGTTGATGATTTCCCTTATTCTGAAGTAGATAAATCAGAGATTAGAGATCTCATATTTATAATACCTCAATCTCCTTTTACTCTTAATGGAACATTGAGAAATAATCTGGACGTGCTGAACAAATTCACAGATAAAGAAATACATTATGCATTAAAAAAAGTTGGACTCTCTAAAATTAAAGAAAATGAACTTAGTGAGAACATCGAGAACTTTTCATTTTCTGCAGGAGAGAAGCAGTTGCTCATGATAGCCCGAATGTTAATTGAAAAAAAATCTATTATTATTTTAGATGAATCAACATCTAATATGTCCAATAATATGATAGAAAAAATAATGAAAATAATAGATGAATATCTAGTGAAAGAAAATTCAAATACTACTTTTATTATAATTTCGCATCAAATGGCTCCTTTGTTAAGCATGGATAGGATTATCATTTTGGATTCGGGAGAAATAATTGAAGGCGGAGAACCAAATACTTTATTGGCTGATAAAAACAGTCGCTTTCATCATCTGTTTAATAATGAGTAAATTAAACTTTAACATCCAAGCCTACAAATCCTATTAGAAAATTTGATGTTTAACCAAATAAACTAGATCAGTGTTTACCAAACCCGCGCGCCAGTGCACAAGTGGCTTTGGTGTTTTTTCGCTTGTTCACAACAAGCTCAGGAGAGGAGTTGGAGGCGTTTTGAGCGGCAAGGAGTGCGGCGGATTCGGCCACGCCGTATACGCCAACGGTATTGAAAATGTATTCTGAGCGGGTACTGAGCAGGGTTTCCATTGCCATCAGTGCGTCCGCAGAATAGGTGTGGAAAGGCCATTGGTATTTTTGTGCCAGGGCGATCAATTGGGTTTCATCGGCTTTGATGTCGATGCTGTTTAAGGAAGCTATATCCTTAGGGGTAAGTCCCTTTTGTTGTAAGGTTTCCAGCATGATGTCTTCCAAATAGGAAAAAGGACAGTTCCGCTCACACCCCATACCCAAAGTGTAAATGGGGTTGAGGTATTCCTTGGCCGTTGTCATCACTAATTGCGCTTGGATTTTTTGTGCAATTTGCGCGGCCCATTGGTTAGCGCCGCCTTCGTGTCCTGACAACAAAGGGATCACAAATTGTCCTAATTCATCCATCACCAATACCGGTGGGTCTTGGTATTTGTCTTCTAATACTGGTGCTAAAGTACGCATGACGATGCCAGTGGCGCAGATAAAAATCATCGGCTCTTGTGCCATGAAAACCGCTTGCACATGCTCTGCAAAGGGCTTTGGCTTGTAATCCAATTGCCCTTCTGGATAGTGCTGCAAAATCCGCTCAGCCAATGTTTTACCAGCCGATGTCAAAGCGATGATGCGCATCAGCGAGTCCCTCGCTCCGTTTTGGTAACAACGAATAAGGAGAAATACGGCCCCGCTTTGTCTTCTAATAAACTGACATCGTCGACAATTCTTTCGTTATCACGGCCAATGTATTCCAAATATTTCGCCTGATGAAGACGTTGAGTTTTACGCAATGCGGTGAGGATTTTAGGTCGCGCACGGCCAGCTTTCATAATAACAACCGTATCGTGCTCAGCCAGTGCCGTATCAATCTGCTGAGCAGAGTGACGACCACTGACCACGGCAAAGGACTCTTTTAATAGGGTTAACGGGTGACGAAGCGCGGAGGCAGCCGCATTAATGGAGGACACCCCTGGCACCACCTGACATTCAAAGGCGCCGTTAATACGCTCCAAAAGATAGGCAAAAGAACCAAAAAACAGTGGATCCCCTTCACATAAAAACACCACGTCAACCCCTTGCTTTAAGGCTTGGGTAATGCGCTGAGCACCATTATCATAGGCTTGATTGGCCAATTCTCTGTCGGTTGACATGGGCATTTTAATGGCTATTTCTTGTTGCGGATGTTGTACTGCAGCAAAAGCTTCCCGCGCAATGCTCTTAGCTTGCGATGCGCCTTGCTCATTCGCCAGAAAACTCACCACCTGAGCGCTTTGAATTAGCCTTAGGGCTTTCAAGGTAATCAGTTCTGGATCCCCAGGCCCAACACCCACGCCTATAAAACGGCCTTTAATGGCTGGCGTTGGGGTGTGATTCGCAGTGCTCATTAACTCTTCCTATGTAAAACGATCTAACTCAACAAGATCACTTAACAGCATTGCAAGCCATGCCGATGAAAGTGAGTTTATGGTGTAATAGGATGCTTGTCGTTGGTCGACACTATCCATTGCAGAAAGGCGATGGCAGGATCTGACAAAGCTTGCTGATTTGATGTGACCATATAATACCCGTGTTCGGAAGTCACAGCAAAATCCTCTAATGGTACCAAAACGCCACTCTTGATAAAGTCGTCCAGCAATGGCGACCAGCCCAATCCAACCCCTTGGCCCGAAATCACCGCCTGAACCAATAAGGTATAATTATCAAACTCCATCACGGGTTCTGGTGGTGTCGTATTCGCATCATTTAGACGAAATACCCTAGCCCAATCCATCCATTGCTGCCCTGCTTCTAAATTCAGTTTTAATAAAGGTAAGGATGACAAAGCTTGCATAGAATCAATCGGAGGAATATTTGCTAACAATTTTGGACTGCAAACCGGATAAACCCGCTCCGCTAATAGTCTTTCACTGCGATAACCTTGGTACTGACCATCACCAAATAAAATCGCAACATCCGCTTGGGTTGAGGCTAAATCCACTTCCGACTGTGATGCCTGAATCCGAATATCAATATTAGGGTATTGTTTACGGAACTCTGGCAACCTTGGCATGAGTCTAAAAGCGGCAAAGGCGAAATCCGTTGCGACATTGATTCGTGGATGACGATTTTTCTGCTGCAATTTTTGCAAGGCATCACGCAGCTCTTTAAGATGTTTTTGCGTCGTTTTGAGTAGACTATGTCCTTCATCCGTGAGCATCACTCCACGATAAATCCGCGCAAACAATTTCACCCCTAATGCCGTCTCTATGCTGCGAATTTGCTGACTTACCGCAGGTTGTGTCATATTCAATTCTTTCGCTGCGGCAGTAAAGCTCAGTAAACGAGCAGACGCTTCGAACACAACAAGGGATTGCAATGGCGGTAAATCATCACGCTCTAACATAAGCAAAACTAATCCTATCTATAATTTTACAACCAGTTTACAGCCTTATTAAATGGGTGCAATCCTATGAAGATATAGAAGCGCTTCTAATCACATCAAAACAGCTTATTTTTAATTTGTATAGGAATTGCTCTTAATGTCACAGCAAAATACGCCTTCATCCTCGCCAAATATTCTCTTTATCATGGCAGACCAAATGGCCGCTTCGGCTTTATCCACCTATGGTCATACTGTCACCAAAACCCCTCATTTAGACAAATTGGCCAAACAAGGTGTGGTGTTTGATTCCGCTTACTGCAACAGTCCCTTATGTGCCCCTTCTCGCTATGTACTGATGACGGGGCAGCTGCCCAGCAAAATTGGCGCCTTTGACAACGCCGCTGACTTTCCAGCGGACATTCCAACTTTTGCTCATTATTTACGTGCACAAAACTACAAAACCGCTTTATCTGGAAAAATGCATTTTTGCGGGCCAGACCAGCTGCATGGCTTTGAGGAGAGACTCACCACGGACATTTATCCCGCTGATTATGGCTGGTTCCCTAATTGGGATGACCCTGCTACTCGCCCTACTTGGTACCACAATATGTCATCGGTTACCCAAGCGGGCCCTTGTGTACGCAGCAACCAACTCGACTTTGATGATGAAGTGGTATTCCATGCACAGCGATATCTATACGACTATGTTCGTCGTGAGCAAGAGCGCCCGTTTTGCTTAACGGTTTCCATGACGCACCCACACGACCCTTATGCCATTCCACAAGAGTACTGGGATAGATATCAAGACGAAGACATCGACTTGCCGAAAGTAACCATTGCTAAAGAAGATCAAGACCCTCATTCAGCAAGGTTACAAGAGGTCTATGCCTACTATGACCAAGAACTGAGTGAGCAACAAGTACGCAATGCTCGACGTGCCTACTATGGTGCCATCAGTTACGTAGATGATAAAATTGGTTTATTACTCAAGACGTTAGAAGAAACCGGGTTGGATAAAAATACCATCATAGTATTTTCCGGCGACCATGGAGACATGCTGGGAGAACGTAATTTATGGTACAAGATGTCCTTCTTTGAAGGCTCAGCTCGGGTGCCTATGATCATTCACGCACCAGATCGTTTTGAACCTAAACGAGTTAAGCAATCGGTTTCCACCATGGATTTGTTGCCCACCTTTTTAGACATGGCTTGCGCTGATCACAACACAGAATTTGCCATGCCCATTCAAGGACAAAGTTTATTCCCACACCTCACCGGTAAAAATGACGGTCATGACGAAGTCATTGGCGAGTACTTTGGCGAAGGCACACTGGCACCGTTATTTATGATACGACGCAAGCAGTACAAATACGTTTGTTGCTCTCTCGACCCTGAACAATTATTTGATTTAGAAAAAGACCCATTCGAGCTCAACAACCTAGCAGAACAAACAGAATACCAAGAAGTATTAATGGAGTTCCGCAAAGAAGCCGCAAGCCGTTGGGATTCAAATGCACTCAGCCAGCAAGTGCTGATCAGCCAGCGACGCAGACGCTTAATAGTTAAAGCTCTGAACAAAGGCAAGAAAGTCGCTTGGGATCATCAACCCCTATTTGATAGCAGTGATATGTATATGAGAAATCATATTGATTTGGACGACCTAGAAGGTCGTTCTCGCTTCCCTAAAGTGAGTTAATTCAAATGTCATTGTTGAATGATAAACACACAATAACCAAAAGGAGCACCATAGTGAGAACATTTATAAACACCAAAATTGGCCTTAAAACGCTTGGCTTCACTGCCCTGATCGCCTCTAGTGGTATGGCTTTAGCAAGTGATCCCGCCAGTTGCCAAAAAGTCACCTTTAGCGACCCTGGTTGGTCAGACATTGGCGTTACCAATGCCATTACCACCAGCTTGCTGAATGCCATGGGTTACGAAACAAACGTGCAATTACTCAGCGTGCCAATTGGTTATGAAAGTATCAAAAACGGTGGTGTGGATGTGTTTATGGGCAATTGGATGCCTGCTCAAAAACATTTTATCAATCAGTACAAAGACAACTTAGATGTGGTGAAAACCAATCTCACTGGCGTCAAGTTTACCCTTGCAGTGCCCAGCTATGTCTATGATGCAGGGGTAAAAGATTTCGCCGATCTGGAAGCCCATGCTCGTGACTTTAACTATCGAATTTATGGTATCGCAGCCGGTTCCCCTGCTAATGAAAACCTGCAATCCATGGTCGACAAAAATGACTTTGACCTAGGCGATTGGAAAGTGGTTGCATCCAGCGAACAAGGCATGTTGTCACAAGTGTCACGTGCGGTTAAACGCGATAAGTTTATCGTTTTCTTAGGTTGGGAACCGCACCCAATGAACGTCAAATTTGATATGAAATACCTCAGCGGCGGCGATGACTATTTCGGCCCTAACTATGGCGGTGCCACCATTCATACCGTGACCCGTAAGGGCTATTCAGAGGCGTGTCCCAATGTGGCTAAATTGTTGACCAATTTGGAGTTCAGTCTAAATATGGAAAACAGCATCATGACGACCGCTGCCGACAAAGGAGAACCGATCGCAAAAGCTGCCAACGACTGGCTGTTGGCAAACCCTCAAGCTTTGGACAATTGGTTAGAAGGCGTAACGACCTTATCAGGGCTGCCCGCGTTAGGCGTGGTGAAAGAGAAAATGGGCTTATAGTCGTTTAACAAACTGCCATAAAGTCACCGGCAAGTTAGGTCGATAGAGGGTTTGCCCAGCCAAAGACTGCGCTTTAGACACAGCCATTGCTATGCTGGTTTGATGTGCATCTTGGGCATACTCTCTTTGTTTTGCAAAGGCGCTAACTTGCCATTTGGTGTCTTCTGTCACCGCACTCACCACCAGCACGCCATTCTCAGGTAACATTGACCAAGCTTGATTCAAGAGTGTATCCAACTCCCCATCACTACCGCCAATAAATACCTTATTAGGCGTAGGTAAATCCGACAATATGTCAGGCGCTCGACCTTTAACGAGATGCAGATTTTGCATGACACCAAACTTTTGCTGATTGGCTTGCAAGCAAGTCCAACGATCATGGTGGTGTTCCACGGCATGAATATCGGCGTCTGGGTGCCAATAAGCCAACTCGACACTAACCCCACCACAACCTGCGCCAATGTCCCACACTATGTCTTTCGCCGCTAGCTGCATATAAGACAAAATCATCAAACGTACTTCTCGCTTGGTGATCATGCCTTTACCTTCCTCTTTGTCAGTGACAAATAAGGTATCGGCAATGCCAACCGAAGCAGGATAAAGACTCGTTTGAGAAGAGGTTTCCAACACCACGATATTTAGCGGGTCAAAGGTTTGCTGGGATTGGCTGAGTTCATTCGCATCAAAAGAAGTGATTTTTTCATGCGGGTAACCCAAGGCTTCACAGACGGTGATTCTGCTTTTGTCTAACCCAGCCAACACACATTCTTGTGCAATGGCCACGGGATGACTTTGCCCATCGGTCAACAAAATCAGACTTTTATTGGCTTGTAAATGACGACGCAATGATGGCAAAGGTCGACCATGCAAACTCACCACATGAGTCTGTTGCAGGGACATTCCCAAACGGTGGCACGCCTCCTGTACACTAGACACATTGGGATAAAAAATTACCTTACGGGTACCAAAGTGCTTCACCAACCAAGTGCCAATACCATAGAAAAGTGGATCACCGGAGGCCAATACAATGACGGTATTGGTGCCTTGCGATTGCCAATGATCAAACTCAGCAGACAACTGAGACAGCTTTGGCAAAACCTTCGTTTGTCCTAACTGTACATAGTCGGCAACGGTTTTTTGCTGCCTTGAAGAACCCAGTATCACATCTTGCTCGCTCAAGGAGGCGAAAACAGACTGGGCCTTAGGATCTAAAGTCGCCCGTTCATTAACGCCTAAGCCTATGACATGAATTCGCATCAGTAATACTCACCTAAATTACAACGCAATAAGGCATTACAACTGGCCGAGGTCACCGCACTGCCCCCCATTCGCCCCAGTAAAGTAATGCATTCAACACCCAAGTCTCGATGCGCATGCCACAAAGCCTCTTTGGATTCCGCTGCGCCCACAAAGCCAACCGGCATACCTATGATTAAAGCGGGCTTTGGCGCACCTTGAGAAATCATCTCTAAAAGGCGAAACAAAGCGGTAGGCGCATTACCAATCAAGACCAGGCTACCTGCAAGATGATCTTGCCAGAGAGACAAGGCCGCCATAGAACGTGTCTCGCCATCTTGCTTTGCCAATTCAGCCGTTTTTGGGTGATTTAAGAAACACAAAGGCTCCTTTTCGATCATACGCTTGGTCACCCCTTGCTTAACCATTTCCACATCACAAAGAATGCTGGCATTTTTCCCTAAAGCATCTCGCCCAGCTTGCGTGGCGTGCTCACTAAAACGCACCTGTTCAGCCACTTCTGGCAAGCCCAAACTGTGCACAATACGCATCACTACTTGCTGTTGATCCTGATCCCATGCTGACAAATCCGTTAAGGCACGAATCTGACGAAAGCTGTCTTGTTCAATCGCTTTGGGATCGGGCTGGTACTGAAACTTGCAATCAGCAGAAGGCGGTTTTTTTTGCATACTATAAGTGTCTTTATTTCAATATAGTGTTATGAATATAAACAGATAATCAATTTGCCCAAGCTTGCTGGCAAGCCTGTAAGCAGACCGCTAGATCATCAAATTCTCTGTCTGCTGGCGGTAATTCTGGCCGCGCCTGCAAATACACAGGCAAATTCAGTTTCCGCGCGGCGACAAGCTTAGCATAGGTTGCTTGACCGCCGCTGTTTTTACTAACGATCACGTCAATCTTATGTTGTTTTATTAAAGCCTGTTCGTCCTCATAAGCAAAAGGGCCGATGGCTTTTAACCACACCACTTTTTCAGGTAAGGAAAACTTGGCGGGCACAGCCGTGCGCCAGATTATGCTGTCTATTTGAGGCTGAGCCGCTATAGTCTGCAGCCATTCTTTTGTCATTTGCCCAGCACTTAATAGCGGACGCTGAAACTTTGCTAATGCGGACAACAATTCCTCTTGGTTTTGATAAAAGTGCCAATTGTCACCCGTTTCCTGTTGCCACGCCGGACGATGAAAGCGCCAACAGGGTATGCCTGCTTGTTGCGCGGCCAAGACAGCCTTGCTGCTCATCGTCTGAGCGTAGGGATGCGTCACATCGACAATGGCATCAATGGTTTGGCCTTGTTGAGCTTGGCTTTGTAAATAGTTTACTAAACCGCCAAACTGAGTGAAGCCACCGACTAAAAGCTCACAATCCACCTGAGGAATACGCACCAAGCCCGCCAAGCTATAAATCACATGAATGCCGGATTGGTGCAAAGCATCGGCCAGGCGCCGCGCATCCGCAGTGCCACCTAATAACAAGATACGCTTAGGCTTCATTCAGAACTATCCTTAGCACCGTCCTTAGCATCGTCCTTAGCAAAGCCCACAAACTGACCTTTTCGATCAATGGCCCACACTTCCAATACCATGTGTTTGGGAATATAACGACGAGCAAAGTTCACCGCTTGGGCGCAAACCGCGTCCGCTAAGGCAAGGTTTTCTTGCTGGGCAAAACTCAAGGCTTCGACACTGGTGTTTGCGCCTCGCATGCGTTTTTGCAACTCATCACTTGCCCCTAAAGTTGCCGCTAATGTCGCCAAGGCAGGTAAATCAATACTGGAGGCTCGACTGTTGAGGTCCATATGCTGTTGCGCCAGTTTACTGATTTTGCCAAAACCACCGCATATACTCAGCTTGATCAATTGTGGCTGTTGCGAGTTTTCCACCTTACGAAGGTGTTTTAGTACGGCGCCAACAAAATCCCCCATTTCCAACAAGGCCATGTCGTCTAAGCCATATTGTTTTTTAATAGCGGTCTCGCTGGCATTGCCTGTGGTGGCGGCCAGATGAGTCAAACCATTGGCGCGCGCTACATCGATACCCTGATGAATAGACGCAATGTAAGCTGCACAGGAAAAAGGTCGCACTATGCCTGTGGTGCCTAAAATGGACAAACCTCCCTGAATGCCCAAACGCGGATTCATGGTTTTCTGTGCAATGGCGGCACCATTCTCAATGCCAACAGCAACCTTGAAACCACCTTGATACTGGTAAGTCTCAGCAAAGCCTAATAAATGCTCTGTCATCATTTGGCGTGGTACAGGATTAATCGCAGCTTCCCCTACCGCCAATACCAAACCGGTTCGCGTGACTGTGCCAACACCGTCTGCCGCGTGGAAATGCACGCCGGGATCCGCGCACAAACTCAGCTCGACAAAAATTTTTGCGCCATGAGTCACATCAGGGTCATCTCCTGCATCTTTGATGGTGCTGGTGCGAACGCCATTGGCTATGGCTTGATAAGATTCAATCATCAGATCAACAGGCTTGCCCTTGGGCAACAAGATGCTGACGGTTTCATCTTGGCGTTGAGCAAATATGTATTGCGCCGCCGCCACGCAACAAGCGGTGGCGCAGCTGCCTGTCGTCAGACCTGTGCGCAGTGGTGCCTTATCTTCACCGCTCTCTGGCCACACGTTAGCAAGCCTCGTCCATGCTTGCCGAATTGCCAAGGAAAACCTGCCCTATGGCCTCTGGGTTGGATGGAAAGAACAAATGTAAGTAGCTGGCAATGAGTCCGCGGGATTGGTAAATCGCCTCACCAGGGGCTGGGTGACGTTGACGACGACCATGAGCCACGGGGGTTGGTGTATTCGCGCTGCGCGATCTGTGGTGCGCATGAGCTCGCACTTCCCCTTGTGGTAACACAGCGGTTTGCATACCTTGGCAACCTCGCTTACCACGCATGGCACCTTGGCCCGTTAAAATCCCCAACATGGGATGAGTCTTCTCTTCTAAATCCGTCAGGCTTTCCAAGCTATACAACATACCGCCACATTCCGCCAAGATACCTTTTCCCGATTGGTAAAAATCTTGAATCGCCGCCTTCATCGCATGATTTTCTGCTAACCCTTGCGCATGAAGTTCTGGGTAACCACCCGGTAACCACAAGGCATCCGCAGCGGGCAAATCTTGATCGCGCAAAGGCGAAAAGAACACATAATTAGCGCCTAAAGAGCTTAAGGTCACCAAGTTTGCATCGTAAATAAAGCTAAAAGCTTCGTCTTTTGCTATGGCAATAGTTTTGCCTTGTAAAGACTGAGGTATGCTGTGACTCGACGTCTTTTTATTACTGGATGAAAAGGCCACGGCTTTGGGCAAAGAGAGCAAAGCCTTATCTTCTGATGACTCTAGCCATGCCACGGCAGCTTGAAATTTTTCTTCCAGCTCATGTGAGACTTCATGGGCCTGCACCAAACCCAGATGTCGCTCAGGCAAGCTTACTTCTTCATCGCGCTTTAGACTGGCCAATAAAGGTAAATCACTAGGTAAGGCATCACGAATCAGCTGCGCATGACGCTCACTTCCACAACGGTTGGCGATCAGACCTACCACGCTCACATCTTGACGGAAGTGCGCCAAGCCGGTTGCTAATGCCGCTGCGGTTTGCGCCATGCCTTTGACGTCCATCACTATGACCATAGGCAAACCAAAGCGCGCGGCCAAATCCGCACTTGAAGGCTCGCCATCAAACATACCCATTGCCCCTTCAACTAAAATCAAATCTGCTTCTAAGGCTGCTTGATAAAGTTTGTCTTGGCAGTAGTCTTCACCCGCCATCCAAATATCTAACTGCTCAACTGGCTGTTGTGAGGCTTGCGCTAAGATTTGCGGATCCAGATAGTCAGGCCCGGTTTTGAACACACGAACACGCTTACCTTGCAGAGTAAAGTAGCGTGCTAACGCCGCAGTAATTGTCGTTTTGCCTTGGTTTGACGCCGGTGCCGTCAAAAATAAAGCGGGGCAATAAGCCACAGATGTTGTCATAATTCGGTCTCAAACAAGGAATCTAAAGAAACATACTGAGCATTCAAGGCTTGAGCAATGTCGCCACCTCGTCCGCGTTTAATCGCTGAAGCTTCCGTATCAATCAAGGCCAGCTCTCCGGGTAATACTAAATCTGCCACATCCGCCTGAGTACGACCATCCGTTAACAAATAAGTCCGACTTAATAGTGCTGAATCCTTTTTATGCTCCTGTTGCAAATAGCTCTGAGCTTGCTGCAACACCTGCCGAAAGGGGGTGCCACCACCAGCGGGTACTTCATCCAGCCAGTTAGCTATGTCTTTCGGCGCTCGTACTCTGGCCATGAGTTCAGTGACACCGTCTTGCCCAAAACCCAATATGGTCAAGTGTTCACGCGCCAAATAGGCTTGTTGCGCTAGGTCTAAAATCACCGCTTTAGCCTTGGCCAGAGTATTCTCTTGCAAGCTTGACGCTGAGGTATCCAACAACACCAAATGCAATATGGTTTGTCCGCTCTTCGCCCCTTTGAAACTCAAATTTTCAGGCGGCCATTGCTGTGGCTGACGCGATAAGCTACGAAACCAATCCACACTTTGCGATGTTTGTTGCACATCATGACGATAGCCGCCACGATGTGACCCTTTAGACTTTCCCGGCGTTACCTCACGCAAGTTTTGAGGGTTAGAAGTCGTGGCCTGCTTTGCAGACAAAGTCACTCGAATGGCCTGATCCGCCGCTAAGCTCTGTGGTGGCATACTGCCCCATTCTCCTTGAGCTTGCTCTGACATGTCACCTTGTTCGGACGCTTTGCTTTGTTGCAATGACGACTGACCTTGGGAAGAATCAAGCTGCGGTGGTTTACTGGCTTCGGGGCGTCGTGAAGGCGGAGGTGTCGGATCACTGACTTCATGACGACGATGGGCCAATACCAACTCAGCCACCGCTTGCACATCGTCGCTGGTGACGCTTTGTCGATTACACCAAGCAGCATGAGTCATGGCCGCTCGCAGCCAAACAATGTCGCCACGAACACCATCGATATTGGCCTGCTGGCAAAGTTCAGCGATGTTAAAGCGTATTTCATCAGCACAACCTACTTGCTGTAACTTTTCTCGCGCCTGCAAAATACTCTGCTTAAGATTGCGTTGTTTGTATTTAAAGGCCTCACAAAAGCCGCTCGGATCTTGGTCAAATTGATCACGCAAACGCACAATTTGCACACGTTCTTCTATGCTGTATTGATTGCCAAGATTGACCATGAAACCAAATCTGTCTTTTAGCTGGGGACGCAATTCCCCTTCGTCGGGATTCATGGTGCCAACCAACAAAAATTTAGCCTCATGCTGATGACTCAAACCGTCACGCTCTACCCGATTCACACCACTGGCCGACACATCCAATAACTGATCCACCAAATGATCTGCCAGCAGATTCACTTCGTCCACATACAAGACGCCACCGTGAGCTTGGCTTAATAAACCGGGCTGAAAAGAGACTTGCTTGTCTTGCAGCACTTGTTCTAAATTCAGAGCGCCCAATAATCTGTCTTCACTAGCGCCTAAGGGCAAGGTCGCAAAAGGCACATCGCCCTCACTAATAAAGGCTGGCATAACCCCAGCTAACCCTCGCGCTAACGTCGATTTGGCCGAACCTCGTGGACCACTGATTAAGACACCACCAATCAAAGGATTAACCGCATTGAGGAGCAAAGCCAATTTCAGTTGTTCTTGCCCTGCTACGGCGGTAAAAGGGAAATCAAAAGAGGTGTTCGATGTCATGAATGTATCCGTGATCGCGGGATTAAAATAGCATTGCTTGACCTTATCCGCAGGAGCCAAATCTGTCAAACGCAATGCATTCAGTCAAGCGTGAATTAAATTAACCCTCAACACCCTGCTGAAATTGCCTCACTAACCTTTCCACCATAGCAAAATCAAACACGTCAATTGCCTTGGATAAAGCCGCTTTATGGGCTTGCGTTAACTTATCTTCCAGATAAGCAAACTCTTGTTCTATGGCAGCCACATCGCCATTTTGAGCCGCATTGAGTAAAGCTTGCCAATCAGCGTCTGTGACCTCTTGTGCGACAAGATGTTGTTCAGCATTTTGTCGCTCAATCATGTCAATTTGCTCAGTCTCAACTGCATCTTTCACGCTAGAAACTATTGCCCCTATATTCACACTGGAAGCATGACGATCTTCGGTTAAGCTAACAAACTGCACCTCTAAATGATTACTAATAGCACGATAAATATCTTCCATTTGATAAGGCTTTGGTATCACTTGCCAAAACCCTTGTTCCATTAAGGCCCTTTGTTCATGCTCTAACGTTGAGGCAGTTACCGCTATCACAGGGATATTGTCTTCAGAATTTGTTTGTTGAATCGCCCGCAGAAGTTCTAAGCCCGTTTTTTTGGGCATGCGAATATCCGTCAACACCAAATCTGGCGCATCCTGTTGAAACGCCTGCCAAGCCTGTTCACCATCTTGGGTTTCTATGACCTGACAACCGGCTTTTTCTAACAAGGACACCAAAATGTCTCTCGACCATTCGTCGTCCTCTGCCACCAGTACTTTGACTGGTGTTTTCAGGCGCATGTTAACAGAGAACTGATTTTCGTCCGTGTTATTGGCAACAAGATCGGGCGCCAGATTCAAAGGCAAATCCACCAAAATATGCGTACCAGTGGAAGCGGTGCTGGTGACCTTTAATTGTCCCTGCATCAGGTTGACCAAGGTCGAAGCCAATGCCAGTCCTAAGCCCGTACCACCAGATTGTTCACCTGCTTTGCCTTGTACAAATGGGGTAAAGAGATTTTCCATGAGCTCTTGCTCAATACCCGGCCCAGTATCGTCAACACGCACATGTATACGATCGTGCAAGATATCCACACTCAGTTTCACTGAACCTTGCTGAGTGAATTTAATCGCATTCCCCACCAAGTTAGTTAACACCTGATGGAACTTCATAATATCCATCCAGACGATTTGTCTTTCACTCAAATCACACACTACTTCAAACTGCAAACCTTTTGCTTCTGCTTGCCCTTGCAATAATTTGCCTATCTGTTTGACTTCTTTACACAAATCCATTTTTTGCTCTTGTAGCAACAAACGTCCTGATTCAATTCGGGCAATATCTAAAACATCATTAATTAAGCTAAGTAAACGCTCACCAGCATTGGCGATAGCAACAAATCGATTATGCGTCACACCCGTTAAGTTACTTTCTTCACTGATTAATTGGGCATATCCAATGATGGCATTTAATGGTGTACGGATTTCATGACTCATGTTCGCCAAAAATTGGCTTTTGGCACAGTTCGCTTCTTCGGCGGATTCTTTGGCCTGTTTTAGTTGTTGTGATACTTGTTTCTGCTCAGATATATCCGTCATGATGTTACCAACAGAAACAGACTTACCCGACTCATCTTTTAATAAAAAATAAATCTCATAGGTAGGAAAAATCTCTCCATCAAGTCGTTTCGCACGCAACTCTCCTTGCCACATGCCATGTTCTCTCACATAAGGGATAACAATGGTTTCAAGATATTCATGTATGGATTGTGGATAAAACTCTAAGTAATGGAATTCGGCTACTGCTTTGTCATCAATGTCTTCTGCAACTCCCAACAGGGTACGAATGGATGCATTAAAATAACTTATTTGCCCAGTCAAACTTCCCATCGCAAAACCTTGTGCTGAGTTATCAGCAAAGCTTTTAAATAATTTGAGCTGATTAATTAAATCGTGACGTTCCGTAATATCCCGGGCAATACTCAATGTGCCGCGAAAATTAATCTCTGGTTCAATCACTGGTATCCGTTGAATTTCAAATAACCTGTCTTCTTGTAAGGCCTCTGAGTACCCCCAGGATTGATCTTGGATAGTCTGTCCTGACAACAGTGCTGATCGATCACGTTGATGATAAATTTCCCCTATTCCATCAAGGTTCAATTCAATATCTGTTTTGCCCTGTACCTTCTCCGCTGGCATACGGTGAAAGTCGAAATATGCCTGATTACAATTCAAATAACGGCCTGCTTCGTCTTTGTACCAAACGACATCAGGCATATTATTTAGTAGTGTCGATAATGTTAGTTCACGCTGTTGAGCCTTCTTTCGAGCCGCAATTAGCTCATTTTCGGTGTCAATCCAATAGCCAATGTCTTCAATAATACCGGCAATGCTTTTGATGCCCTGACGCGCATCACGGCGTGCCACACGACCACGAATTTCAACCCAGTAATGCTGTTTAATGGGGTTTTGCAATTGCAATCTAAGAGTAACCAGTTGTTGGTCATCTGCAGTATCCGCTAACATGCGTTTTTGCCAATCTTTAAAAGCTTGCTGATCTTTTTCTGACAACAAGGCCAACCACTCAGACACACGCTTAGGGGTTTGACTTTCGGTGAAGCCCAGTTGTAAGAAAAATTCCGATGACATGTATAATCGGTTGGTAGCCGGAAACCATTCCCATACTCCACCTTTGGTGGCTAAAACGGCTCTAGAATAACGACGCTGAAGATGCTTGAAGCGCAATAATGTAATGAACTGAAAAATAACAAAGCACAACAGGGTTGTGACAAAAACCGCTGCCAGCAGATAAAACAACTCTGCAAATCCCATTAACTTTTGCTCCTTAGTGAAGACTTAATTCACTCAATCCATCACAGTTTTTCGGGCTTGTGAAAATGGTAGCCTTGACCCCATTCCACCCCCAGAGATTTCAGTAAATCGACAATGGTTTGATTTTCTACAAATTCTGCAACGACTGGCTTTTTCAGCATTTTGGCGAGTTTGACAATGGAATCGACCATGCCAAAGTGAATTTCATTTTGATGCATGTCTTTAATAAAGATTCCGTCTATCTTAATCAGATCAAAAGGCAAATCCATCAAGTAAGCGAATGAAGAAAAACCCGTACCAAAGTCATCAAGTGCGATGGTACAACCTTGTTCATGCAACAATGACATAAAGTTTCGAGTGTCATTAAAGTTATTTAGAGCTTCCGTTTCAGTGATTTCAAAACAAAACTTGCTTCCATCCAACTGATACTTTTCTAACTGCTCAATAATGAAACCAGAAAAATTCGCCTGACGAACCGACAAAGCAGAAATATTAATAGCGACTTGATCTATGTCTTCCCATAACTGGGTTCGTTTCGACAACTCTCGCATAGTATGCTGAATCACCCAGCGATCTATTTTCGAAATGATGCCAAAGCGCTCTGCGGCACGAATAAAATCATTAGGATAAATTAAGCCACCATTCACCTCGTCTTTGAGACGCACCAAAATCTCGATTTTCTTTTTCGATCGGCTTTGAGTCAATGAACATACTTGTTGGAAATGCACTTCAAATAGGTCTTTTTCTAAGCCGTCAATAATGCGTAATCCCCAATTCAAGTTGCCCCTGTGTTCTTTGAATTCCATGTCATCGGCATCTTTTATGACACGGGTTTTAACACCTGATTTCTTACAGGCATAACACACTTCATCTGCCAACATGACCAACTGTTCAAAAGAAGAAATTTGCTGAGTTAAGGGCAAGGCAACTTGCGTCACACTGATACGAAACTGTCGTTCGTCCCATACAAAAGTAAAGGCTTCTAACGCTTGATTAAACAGACGGAAGAATGACGCCACAGCTTCAGCGCCACCGTTATCCAATACCACGACAAACTTATCCCCACTCATACGTGCACAGAAATCACGCTTAGGGTCAATTTGCTCAGCCAGCAGTTCAGCCAGTTGATGCAGTAGTTCATCACCGGCAATACAACCACAGGAGTCGTTAATTAATCTAAATTCATTAATGTCCAGCAAGGCAAAGTAAGATAATGGTGCATTTGCAGGCTGAGTCGGTAAATCGGAGATCAGATGAGTTACGTGTTCATCCAGTGCATCGCGGTTATATAACTGAGTAACAAAATCATGCTGCGCCAGATACTTGAGCCTATCTTGCATATAACGTCGTTCGTTTACTTCTTTACGCAAATTTCGATTAAGTAAGTTTAAATCCGCCGTACGTTCATGGACCTTGTCTTCCAAGGTGATGGTCAATTCTCTCAGTTCTTGGAGTAGACGATATTTCTCAAGCTGATGTTGTACTCGGACACGCACTTCGTCGACTCGAAATGGCTTACTGATAAAATCATTACCACCCACCTCAAAACCAAGCGATATGTCGTCTGCCAACGCTGTCACAAAAATAACAGGTAACTCTTTATGTTGTTCTAATAAACGAATACGACGGCAAGTTTCGAAACCATCTATGCCACCCATCATCACATCCAACAAAACCAAACAAGGTTGTGTTCTATTAAGTAATTCAAGTGCCCGTTCGCCAGAGGTAGCCACAGCCACCTGACAATCTAATGATGCTATTACGTCATTCAAAATACGTAAGTTTTCCGGTACATCATCAACTATTAAAACCGTTGGAAGAGAATCCATTAGAGACGTCACCTTTCAAACTAATCAATCACACTAGAAAATCAATTTCTTTGGGATAAACCACGTACTAACCACAACACAAAAAGACTAAGGTGAAGGAAGCTACGAACACATCACTGGCGACCGCCATGGTAACTCTGTTGCTCTGTTACCCTACATTTCTGCAGACCTTCTTAAGCCTTATTGCTCAACAATTGAGCAGTACGTTTTTTCAACACTTTTCTAATACTACTCCGCCTTAAGATTGAATTTCTATAAAAGTTACCAATCGAAACAAGAAAGTAAAAAGCAGGCTGCTAGTAAAGCTTAAGGACTTTCCAACAATATCGAATGAGATTATTTTATTTGGTCATTTTTGCTGAAAGCTCCACATCAAGAATCATTTCGGTTTATGATTAGAGACAATGAAACAAAAGGAAGTGCATTTCCCTCTGACTAGATGGCAAACAGTAAGTTTGTTTGCACCTTTCCTAAAACACTTTATTAGCTCGCATAACAAGGTAATGCATCGCGCATGAGAATCACACTTAGACAACTACAGATATTCGAAGCCGTTGTGCACACAGGTTCAGTGACCGCTGCTGCTGAGTTAGTTGCCATCAGTCAACCCGCTGCCAGTCAAGCCTTACGTGAATTGGAAGCACTTCTTGGTCGCCCCTTGTTTCGTCGTCATGGCAAGCGCTTACAAATTACGCCGCAAGCTAGGCACTTATTGCCTCAGGCGCGTTCTGTGCTGAGCCAGATAGAGCAGATAGAAAGCATGGGCAATGATGATGAACTCAGTGGCTCCTTACACCTTGCGGCCAGTGTCAGCGTTGGTAATTACTTGTTACCAAAGCAGATGTCTACTTTTAAACAACAACATCCCAATATTCGTTTTAATCTTGATATTGGTAATACACAAAGTGTGATTCAACAACTGCTAACGGGGAAAGCAGAAGTCGGTTTTATTGAAGGCTATTGTCAACACGCTGAATTGATGACGCAAGTTTGGCTACAAGATGAGTTGGTTGTATTCGGTTCTACGAAAGAAGATCGCCCCGAGGTTCTTTCATGGGAGGATTTAAAACAAGCCAATTGGGTGATGCGTGAATCTGGTTCGGGCACACGCAACATTTTAGAACAAGCCACGGGGGCAGAAATACCGCAACTCAATGTGGTCCTGTCTTTAGCGCATATGGAAGCCGTTAAACAAGCTGTTATTCATCAAATGGGGTTAGGCTGTTTATCACGTATGGCCATTTCTCAAGAATTAAATGCTGACTTGATTCGTCTTTATAAAACACCATTAAAGCTCAATCGTAATTTACTGATCGTCACACCTCGTAATACCGCACTGACGAAAAATGCCCAACGTTTTATTGACCTGTGTAAAACCATTCCGGCACTGAGTAATGTCTGACGAATAAAAATAATGGAGTAACATCACACAATTATATGAATATTAATAAGATCGACCTAAACCTACTCATTTATTTAGACGTGCTATTACGTGAATGCAATGTCACACGCTCTGCAAACAAGCTCAATATTACCCAACCCGCCATGAGTAACGGCTTAAAGCGTTTACGCGATTTGTTAAATGACCCCTTACTAGTACGCACTAGTGAAGGCATGAAGCCCACAGAAAAAGCCTTACGCTTACAGCCCATAGTACGCAAAGTCTTACTCGATCTTGAAGAAGCCTTACAGCCCGAAGCCGATTTTAACGAAAGCACCAGTACTCGAGTATTTCGCATTATGGCCAGTGACTATGCGGCTTCCACTGTGATTCCGCGTTTACTTAATCGCCTTCGTGAATACGCACCTGGCATTACGCTAGACATCATGACGCCGAGTGACGTGACTTTTCATGATGTAGAGGCGGGAAAAATCGATATGGCCATTAATCGTTTTGAAGAATTACCACAATCCTTTCATCAAAAAAGTGTTTGGTTAGATACCTTTGTGTGCATGATGAGCGCTGACAATCCGATCAAAGATCACTTTGATTTGGAAGCCTACTTGCAGGCTCAGCATATTTGGGTAAGTAAAACCGGCTTCGGCATTGGTGTCGGCATGGATCCCACCGATGTGCAAAAGCTGGGATGGGTGGACGAAGCTTTACAAGCCATTGATAAAAAACGCAGCATTCGTGTGTTTACCCGCAGCTATCACACCGCCATGCACTTGGCTCTGGAACAAGATTTGATCGCCACCTTACCGAAGAAAGTGGCCATGGTGAACAAAAAAAATCCAGATTTGGTTATCCTAGAGCCGCCTTTTGATATCCCCAAAATTGAGCTGCAAATGATCTGGAGCCCATTACTTCATCATGATGCCAGCCATATCTGGTTTCGACGTCAAGTCATTGACGTTGCCAACGAGCTAAACGAACAATCTAGCCACTAGAGAGTCATATGCTTGCAGTTTCCCATATTCATCATGTCGCTATAATTTGCTCCAACTATGAAGTGTCAAAACACTTTTATCACCACATCTTGGGATTTGCTATCTTAAGTGAAACCTATCGCGAAGAAAGACAATCCTACAAGTTGGATCTGGCCGTCAACCATAATACGCAATTGGAAGTGTTTTCTTTTCCTAATCCACCACAACGGCCATCGCGCCCTGAAGCACAAGGCTTACGTCACTTAGCATTTGCCGTTACGGATATTGATGGAAGTGTGCGCTATTTGAATGAACAAGGCATAGTCACAGAAGCCATTCGTGTGGATGAGATAACCGGAAAACGTTTTACCTTTTTTGCCGACCCTGACGATTTACCCCTTGAGTTATACGAAGAAGTGAAGCGATACTAGGACACCATATATCTGACCTTCTCCACCTCATAAAAAAACGCACACTCCTTCGAATGTGCGTTTTTATTTTCTTCATTTGCTGTCTATAACAGCAAAGGAATTATAGGGATGTAGCGCTCTCAGCAAGGTAAGAAGCAACGCCTTCTGGCGACGTTTCCATACCTTTATCACCCTTGTTCCAACCCGCTGGGCAAACTTGGCCGTTTTCTTCAAAGAATTGTAGTGCATCAACAATACGTACTAATTCATCCATGTTACGACCGATAGGCTCATCGTTTACCACTTGAGAACGTACGATACCTTTTTGGTCAATCACGAAAGACGCACGCATTGCTACACCAGCTGGGTAGTAAGAGTCACCACCTTCTGATTCGATGCCGTACGCTTTAGCAATCTCATGATCCATATCCGCAGCCAGTGTGTATTCAACTTTACCAATACCACCTTGATCTACAGGTGTATTACGCCACGCATTGTGAGTGAAATGAGAGTCAATAGACACGCCAATTACCTCTACACCCATTGCACGGAATTTTTCCATGCGGTGAGACATAGCAATGATTTCAGACGGACATACGAAAGTGAAGTCCAATGGGTAAAAGAATACGATCGCGTATTTACCTTTGATGGTTGCTGCTAAGTTGAAAGAATCAACAATTTGACCGTCAGCCAATACCGCTGGAACTGTAAAATCTGGTGCTTTTTTTCCGACTAAAATTGACATACAAGTGTCTCCTTTGATTTCCTTAGTTTAAAAAGTATTGGGCAGTAGAAAAATACAAAGGCTTATTCTTCTGAACTGCCCGCCGCTTCTTTGATGAGTTCTTGCAATTCACCATTACTGGCCATTTCGACAATAATGTCACAGCCTCCTACCAACTCACCTTTTACCCACAGCTGTGGGAAGGTTGGCCAGTTAGCATACTTTGGTAATTCTGCGCGAATGTCTGGGTTATCCAAAATATTCACGAAAGCAAAACGTTCGCCGCAAGACATTAAAGCTTGCACTGCTTGAGCAGAAAAACCACATTGTGGTGCACGAGGATTTCCCTTCATGTACAACAAAATATCGTTATTAGTAATCTGCTCTTTGATTGTTTCGATAGTATTACTCACGCTATAAACCTCGCTATTGGTTATAGGAAGATACACTAAAATCCACTGGTTTCAGCCTGTAGATCCTACCTTCCTTATACTCACCGAACCCGAAAATAAACATTTTACACAAAAGCCTTTGGGTATCAGTGTCGATTGTTCTGTAAAGTTGCACCAGTTTATGGGGTCTCATAGGTCATTTACAACCCCACAACCTCGCTTTCGTTTACACATTATCCCATTAAAGCCCCTTTACTCACATAGTCTAGTGTATTAAATTGCTCGATTACCTTTTCAAAAGACAATTAAGGAGTCATCTCGTGTCGCCAAGACATTTTCTTACTCTGAAGGATTTATCCTCTGACGAGTTAAAAAAACTACTGCTTCGAGCTTCTGAGCTTAAGAAAATTTATCGAGAAGGCACTCTATTTCAACCCTTAAAAAATCGAGTATTGGCGATGATCTTTGAAAAATCATCAACACGAACTCGCGTTTCTTTTGAAGCTGGCATGGCACAATTTGGTGGCCACGCCTTATTCTTGTCGCCAAGAGACACTCAGCTAGGCCGTGGCGAACCCGTCGAGGACAGTGCACGCGTTATCTCCAGTATGGTCGATGCGGTAATGATTCGTACTTTTGATCACAAAACAGTGGAAACCTTTGCAAAATATTCCTCCGTGCCTGTGATTAACGCCTTAACAGACGATTATCACCCATGCCAATTATTGGCAGATATGCAAACCTACCAAGAGCACAGAGGCTCTATTGAGGGTAAGAAAGTGGTTTGGGTGGGTGATGGCAACAACATGTGTAATTCCTACATCAATGCTGCTGCTATGTTGGACTTTAATCTGGTTGTCGCCTGTCCAAAAGGCTATGAGCCAGACGCTAAGTTGCTGGCGGAACATAAAGACAGAGTCTCCATTACTCACAACGCCCATGAAGCAGCAAGCAATGCGGATCTAATTGTCACAGACGTGTTCGCTTCTATGGGTCAAGAAGACGAACAGGAACAACGTCTGAAAGACTTTGATGGTTTCCAAGTCAATGAAGCTCTGATGGCAAAAGCACACCCAGATGCTCTGTTCATGCATTGCTTACCAGCTCACCGTGGTGAAGAAGTGAGCGCTGGCGTATTAGATCACCCTGACTCAGTGGTGTGGGACGAAGCTGAAAACCGCCTACACGCACAAAAAGCCTTACTTGAATTTTTGCTTTGTCGCTAAGACAATAGACCAGCTCGTTTGAACTCAAGTTGAAACGAGCTTTTTTCTATCGCGAGCATTGAATAAAACTCATATATAGTGAATTACCATGAGCATCATTGAAGTTCGACACTTAAAAACTCTCACCGCATTAAGAGAGACAGGAAGCCTAGTTGAAGCCGCTGAGCGCGTGCATTTGACTCAGTCTGCATTGTCACACCAGCTTAAAGATCTAGAAGAAAAATTAGGCTGCCCGCTCTTTATTCGTAAAACCAAGCCAGTACGATTTACCAGTGCCGGACTGAGACTTTTACAACTGGCCGACGATGTATTGGTGTCCTTTCGCTCTGCGCAACGTGATATTCAGCGTTTTGCTGAAGGCGAAAGTGGTCGCTTACACATTGCGATTGAATGCCACAGTTGCTATGAGTGGCTGATGCCAACCATAGATCATTTTCGAGAGCATTGGCCCGATGTAGAACTGGATTTATCAACAGCATTTGGCTTTATGCCATTACCCGCTTTGGCCCGGGGTGATTTGGATTTGGTGGTGACCTCAGACCCGCAAGACATTCCCAATATTGAATACATTCCATTGTTTCAATACGAATCTCAAGTGGCGCTGTCACGTCATCACCCACTGGCGAAAAAAGACTTTTTGGTGGCTGAGGATTTTGCCAATGAAACCCTGATCAGTTACCCAGTAGAAGTAGAACGCTTGGATATTTTCAAACACTTTCTCAACCCAGCAGGCATTGCACCTGCTAAGATTCGTCACAGTGAATTAACCTTAATGATGATGCAATTAGTAGCCAGCGGTCGCGGTGTGTGTTGTTTACCAAATTGGGCTCTCACAGAATACACCAATCGCCAATATGTGATTACCAAATCGCTGGGCGAAGAAGGCATTTGGTGCAAGTTGTATCTGGCTATTCGTCGTGACCAAAGAGACAATGCCTATATGGAAGATTTGATTAATACGGCGTCTAAAACCTGCTTTAAAAACCTCAAAGGCATTTTAGCGCCAGAGCTTTAAGGTCTTTCAAAGGCTGAAAAAAAGTATAATGAATCACTCTCATCACAAGCAAAGTGATCAGCATCAAGCCAACTAGGACAAAGTGGTTTGATGCTGACTGCTAGGACAAAGTGGTTTGATGCTGACTGCGCGACCAGATTAAACTGAACTTAGCGCCACCCGTTTCACTGGCGTCAATTAAGACGGCTCCACCATGCCAAAAGGCAATACGCTGCACAATGGCCAACCCTAAACCATACCCTCCCGATGCACGGGTACGGCTATTATCCAAACGCTGGAAAGGAATAAACACCTTATCCCTGTCTTCAAACGCGATTCCAGGGCCATCGTCTTCAATATCTACCTGCCAACGCTCCGTGTCTTGTGTAAAGGTGATGGTAATTTTCTTCGCGGCGTATTTGGCCGCATTCAAAATCAAGTTTTGCAAAGCTCGGTTAAGGTGATGTTCATCCGCAACAACCAAGTCTTCTTCATCCATGCGCACTTCCACTTCCAAATGCTTAAGCAAAGGATTATTGTGCTGTAATATTCCTTCGATCAATTCAGACAACTCAATTTCGCTAAAATTCAATGCCAACGAACCGTCTTCCAGCTTGCCATAGGTCAATACTTCGTCGACTAAGGTATTAAGTTCCTCTACATCCCCTTCTAGTGCCTCGACCGTTGAGGCTACCTCTTCATCCACTTCATCTTTCATTACTTCCAGACCAAAACGCAAGCGTGCAATCGGAGTCCGCAACTCATGAGAGATAGCATTGATCATTTCACGCTGTACTTTCAACAATCTCTGGATATGGGACGACATAGAGTCAAAGGAATAGGCCAGCTCCTTTAGCGTTCCGCTGCTGTCTGGAATCCCTTTAGGCAGGCCACTGCGGCCACGAGCAATTTGACGTGTGATACTTTCAAATGTTTTACGTTTAAAATCTAAACTTAATAATTCTCGCCATATCAACACCAACATAATGGTGATACCCACACCACAAACCAAGACTACAATTAAAGAAAAAGAAAGGTAATCCTCTTCCTCAACCGCTATATAAACAGGTGTTTCATCATCGGCAAAATTCCATATGTAGCCATAGTCACTGTCAATGCCCTCTACTCGTACGACTCCAGTTAAATCTCTATCCATATTGCTCTCAATGGGCTGTATGGAAACACAAGACATAGCAGAAAATAGCCGCTTTTTATCTTCTATTGTGAATGCATCTGAATAAATTATCTTTCTTAGCTCTATACCCATTTTAAAAAAGGTCTGCTTAGCCGAAGCCCGACCTATCAGTATCGGCGCATCTGTATAGCCTAAAGCCAATTGATAACTACCGTCAGGCAATTTAAACCAACTTTTATTAGCGATTAACTGGGTAATTTGATCGACGTTATAAGTCTCGGTGGGTTTTACTGTCCAGTTAAAAAGAGACTCATTTAACTCAGTCTCAATCCCAGACAGTAATAATACCGAACTTAATTCAGCATCCACACACAGCAGTTGTTCTGTACGTAAGGCGCTAAAGCGGATTTGCGTGAATTCCATTACGGCATAGCAAGCCGACACTATAATGACACCTCCAATAATAAGGTGTCGATACAGTCGCCACATTTCTTCACGCATTAGTGATTAAACTTCTTTTACGAATAAATAACCTTTACTGCGGATGGTTTTTATTCGACGAGGATGAATTGGGTCATCGCCAATTTTGGAACGAATTCGAGAAATACGCACATCCACAGAACGATCTTGACCATCGTATTCAATGCCACGCAATTCACCAAAAATTTCTTCCCGACTCAAGATTCGTCCAGCATTGCTAGCCAATAACCACAATAAATCAAATTCGGCACTGGTTAATTCTACTTCTTCACTGTTTAACCAAGCTTCACGACGGGAATTATCAATTTTAAGTGGGCCAAAAACCAAATTTTGTTCTTCCTTGGCCACATCACTGGTCAGATCCACATCTTGTGTGCTGCGACGTAGTAAAGATTGCACTCGAGCCAATAAAACACGAGGCTTAGCAGGCTTGGAGACATAATCGTCTGCACCAATTTCAAGACCAAGAATTTGATCCACATCGTCACTGCGAGCCGTCAGCATTAAAATCGGGCCTTTGTAATCATTGCGAACACTGCGACAAACAGTAAATCCATCTGCCCCGGGTAGCATCAAATCCAGAATCACCAGAGAAGGCTGTTCGGTAACAATTCGACTGATGGCTTTGCGGCCATCTGGCTCTATGCTTACTGTAAAACCATTTTTTTGTAAGTATTCTTGAGTGAGCGAGGCCAAGCGCTCATCATCCTCAACAATTAGAATTGTTTGGTCTTCATTCACACTCATGGGCAGTCCTCGTCCAATTTCTGCTTATGTTTTAATTAGTTAGAAAGCTATTTACCTAACTTCAATCTACTAGAAGATTTTTAATTTGTCTAACTCTGTCACGATTAATTGCAAAATCAGAATATCCCAGACGTGACGCCGAGCGGATATGGACCACGCTGTCACCTTCTGGAAAGTAAAACTCTACATCATCAATATAGCCAACAATGTCGCTTTTTACTTCAAAGTGAACATAACCAAAGGTATTTTTAACCATTTTGGCTCCCTGCTCCAACATCAGGGCTTCCACACGCAGCTGTATGTCTTTTCGGGAACCCGAATACACAAATGGCTCAACGTAATGCTCCTGATCAGCTGGGTCAGCCTGAGTAGAAACACAGTTTGGCGACTCTGGACAGACTTTTAACTGGCCATTTGTGACTCCTAATCCCTCAGGCATTTGACTGTTCAATTTAACATAGCCAAAGAAGCCTGCGAGTAGTACAACAATCAACACAAGTATCCAGCGAACCATGCTTCAACTCTCTCCCAATTTATTCATACTTATCGAAACGATCTTTTACCTGGTTTTTTAGGCTTAAATTCCGGTTTATCACTGGATTGCCAATCAAAACCTTTGTTACTTCGACGGGCGCCGCCCGCCGTTGCTTTGTTCTTGTTACGCTTGATGTCCAACTTTTGTTGCTGCGTTTTGGGTTTTACGGTTGCAACTTGCAAATCCACCATATCACACAAGGCATTAACTTCCTGTTCTTCCATTTCCACCCAACGGCCCACTTTGGCTTTGGAAGGTAAGAAAACTGGGCCAAAACGCACACGCTTCAAACGATTTACTTTCAGTCCTTGGGATTCCCAAAGACGACGCACCTCACGGTTACGACCTTCCATCAAGCAGACGTAAAACCAACGGTTAATACCTTCACCACCGCCATCAACAATATCAGTAAATTTCGCTGGACCATCTTCTAATTGAATACCTTTCTTCAAGTTTTCCAGATGCTCATCTGTCACCTCACCCATCACACGCACTAGGTACTCACGGTCAATTTCCGTTGACGGATGCATCAAACGATTGGCCAATTCACCGTCGGTGGTGAACAACAACAAACCAGAAGTATTAATATCCAGACGACCCACAGCAATCCAACGCTCACCACGCAGTTTGGGCAGTTTTTCAAAAACCGTAGTACGGCCTTCAGGATCTTTGCGGGTACAAACTTCACCTTCAGGCTTGTTATAAATAATCACTCGACGATTCTCACCCGCTTCCGTGGTGGTGATTGGATAGCCATCTAAGGTGATATTGTCAGAAACGCTGACACGGTCTCCCAAGGTCGCAACTTCGCCGTTTACCATGACACGACCTTCGCGAATACGATTTTCCATTTCACGACGAGAACCTTGCCCTGCTCGTGCCAATACTTTCTGTAACTTTTCGTCCATTCGGAACCTCTTTTGGGGATGCTTCTCAGCAACCCAGATTGATAATACACTTACTAAATGTCGGTAATTATAGGACAGACAATCCAGCGCTAACAGCTGTTAATACAACAATTTACATGAAAGGAGAGGTATCACCAGCTCCCACGCGAACCACTTCTACTTGATCAGCATCCATGACTACCACTGTGGTCGGTTGCAAACCACAAAACCCACCGTCTATCACTAAATCTAGAGCATGTTCTAAAGTATCGCGAATATCATAAGGGTCCGTCATCGGATCCGATTCTCCAGGCAAAATCAAAGAGACACTCATCATCGGTTCCCCTAATTCTTCTAGCAAAGCCGATACAATTCGACTATTCGGCACTCGAATACCAATGGTTTTGCGTTTTGGGTGTAATAAGCGACGCGGTACTTCTGAGGTCGCCTGAAAAATAAAGGTATAAGGACCCGGCGTATTTTTTTTTAACAAGCGATATAAACGATTGTCAAAACGCGCATAAGTTGAAATTTCTGATAAATCTCGACACACCAAGGTAAAATTATGCTTATCGTCCAAACGACGTATGGCACGAATTCGATCCAACGCGGCTTTGTCGCCGAGATGACAACCCAGCGAGTAACCACAATCCGTAGGATAAGCAACCACGCCCCCTTGTCGAATTACCTCAGCGGCCTGTTTAATCAAACGCACTTGAGGATTTTCAGGGTGAACTTGAAAGAACTGACTCATATTGCCTTCCCACATATATTTACGACTGGCATTGCAGACAAATCAACTTTATCAACGACGCCCTCCAATTTATTAAAGAACAACTAAAGACTTCACCAATCTTGCCATACCAAATCCACCTCACTGGCGTGAATTTGTGTGTATTTACCCACCTGCATCCAAGGCCCAAACGGACCATGATAGTCGCTACCAGCGGACGCTTTTAAAGAAAATTGAGTGGACAACTTTTCTAACAATCGAACATGATCCGGCTTTTCATTACCCGATACCACTTCAATTCCAGTTCCCCCCCAGCGTGCGAAATCTGCCAATAAACGACGCAATTTTGTTACCGTTAAAGGGTAGCGTTTGGGGTGCGCCAAAATCAGTTCCATCCCTTGACCAGAAAGTTGATTCAACACCTCTTCTAACTCAGGCCAGACATCTCGTAACTTGCCTAAACGCTTATTTCCCAAGTAGCGGTCAAAGGCTTTATTAGCATCTTTTACTAAGCCTTTTTCCACCAACAATCGAGCAAAATGGGGTCGCCCAAGTTGGCTATCTCCCGCCAAAGCAAACGCTTCATCATACAAATCAGGCAAACCTTGTTTAACCAACAAATCGGCAATGCGCCTAGCTCGTTCAAGACGAATTTTTTGGTTTTGTGTCACTACAGATTGCAGGGCCTGATTCTCTTCATCAAAGTTCAATGCCACCATATGCAAAGGGATACCATGCCATTGAGTCGATAACTCTACCCCATTGATAAAACTCAACCCCTGTTCTTTGGCTCTTTGTCTTGCCTCTGGTAAGCCTGCAACACTGTCATGATCCGTTAACGCAAATAAGCTGACTTGTTGTTCAACAGCCAAATCAACCAGTTCTGTGGGAGTCAGTTTGCCATCCGAACGAATGGAATGGGTATGTAAATCAACTTTTCGGTAACTCGCAGCATCGGACATAGACAGACTGTTTTTTCAAGGAAATGACGGTTATTATAAGTCAGCATACATAAATTGGTTTTTATATGAAATTACTATTCGACTTTCTACCTATCGTTATTTTCTTTGTTGTTTATAAAATGACAAACGATCTTATTATCGCCACCGCTGTGTTGATCCCAGCCACCTTATTGCAAGTCGGCTATACTTGGCTAAAACACAAAACCGTGGAAAAAATGCATCTGGTCTCATTAGCCCTTGTCGTTTTACTGGGTGGCGCCACTGTGATGATGGGAGACGGAGACTTCATTAAATGGAAACCCACTGTAGTCAATGGTTTGTTCGCCATTGTATTTTTTGCCAGTCAATTTATTGGCAATAAAAACATACTGCAACGCATGATGGGCGACAAATTGGAACTTCCTTTCAAAGTGTGGCGCAACCTAAACATGGCATGGGTAGGCTTTTTTATCCTATCAGGTTTAACCAACCTTTATGTGGCCTTTACTTTTAGTGAAGACATTTGGGTGGATTTCAAACTCTTTGGCCTACTTGGCATGACCTTAGTATTCATTATTCTGCAGGGCATTTACCTGTCTTCTCACCTACAAAACAAAGAATAATTAAGGAACTAAAATGCTGTATTCCATTGTCGGACAAGACGTACCTAACAGCCTAAGCGCACGTCAATCGGCTCGTCCAGCTCATCTTGAACGCCTTGAGGAACTACAAAAACAAGGTCGTTTGGTACTGGCAGGCCCCAACCCTGCCATTGAATCAGATAATCCAGGTGATGCGGGGTTTACCGGCAGCCTGATTGTGGCAGAGTTTGTCAGCCTTGCTGAAGCCAAAACGTGGGCAGAAGCCGATCCTTATGTGGCCGCAGGTGTGTATCAATCAGTTGCGGTAAAGCCTTTTAAACAGGTTTTTCCTAACTAATTTCCTAACTGACCCTACAATAAATCGTATTGGCCCCAATCCCAATACCTAGCCCTATAACAAAAAAGCGAAGCATCATAGCTTCGCTTTTTTGTGGGGCCGTATCGCGATGCTTTAGCGGGTATTTTTGTCTTTCACATCGGAATGGCCAAGATCCCGTTGAGGATCGATCACATCTCTTAAGCGTTGTTTTAGCACTTTTGCCTCAGGAAAGCCTTCTTCGGCTTTACGACACCATATTTCTTTATCATTCACGCGGACCTTAAAAACTCCACCTTGGCTCGGCAATAAGGTCACGCTTTTGATATCATCGTCGAAGGTTGTTAGTAGCTCTTGTGCTAACCAAGCAGCGCGCAACATCCAACGACATAAAGTACAATATTCGATTTCAACCACAGCCGTTCGCATTTGCTTTCTCCAACAGGTAAATGAGTGCTGTTTTAATTTATCCACGCCTCAGTGTAAGGTGAGGCAAACTAAGAGGAATTTGTTAATGCGTCACCTCATCATAACGGCTTTCACCCTTCTAGCTTTTAGTATTCAAGCACAGGCAACTCAAGTTGACATTGTAACGTCACAGGGCACTATTCGAGTAGACTTAAATGAACAGGCGGCACCAAAAACCGTCGCTAACTTCCTACGCTACGTTGATGAAGGCTTTTACGACAACACCATTTTTCACCGTGTGATTCGTGGTTTTATGATTCAAGGTGGCGGTTTTACCAAAGACATGGAACGCAAATCCACACATAAGGCGGTTGCCTATGAGGGCGACAATGGGCTGGCGAATAATCGCGGCACTCTAGCCATGGCAAGAACTCAAGATCCAAACAGTGCCACTTCCCAATTCTTCATAAATCAAGTAGATAACAGTTTTCTCAACCACGGAGCCCGTGGTGGAGCAGGTTATACCGTGTTTGGTAATGTTGTAACCGGTATGGAGGTTATCGATAATATCGCAGTGACGGATACTCGCAACCTCGGCCCATTTCAAAATGTTCCTAGCACGCCCATTATGATCGAGAGCATAACGCGTGTTGAATAGTTATCGCCTTGCTTCTCCAAAATTGGATTGGAGCCCGGAAGGCGCGCCCATTTCCAGTGAATTTGATGACGTTTATTTCGATAAGGAATCTGGCCTGGAAGAAACCCGTTATGTCTTCATAAAACACAATCGTTTGATTGAGCGTTGGTCAAGTATGACTCAGCGCCATTTTGTGATTGCTGAAACGGGATTTGGCACCGGACTCAATTTTCTTTGCGCTATACAAGGCTTTCTTGACTGCGCCCCAAAGGATAAACAATTGCATTTCATCTCGGTGGAAAAATTCCCCATGAGCAAAGATGCTTTGCACTCTGCGCTCAAGATGTGGCCATCATTAACATCTTTTAGTGAAGAGCTCATAGCGGTTTACCCTGAAGCTTGCCATGGCTTACACCGCTTATCGCTGGCCAATGGACGGATCCAGCTCAGCCTTTGGTTTGGTGAAGCAGAGCAAGGCTTTGCAAGTCTAGACGCGGATGTGGACGCTTGGTTTTTAGACGGCTTCGCGCCCAGTAAAAACCCAGAAATGTGGAGCGAAAAGTTATTCCACCACATTCACCGTCTGAGCCATCAAGGAACTACTTTCGCTACCTTTACCGCCGCAGGTATAGTACGCCGCGGTTTACAACAAGTGGGTTTCGACGTTCGCAAAGTAAAAGGTTTTGGTCATAAGCGCGAAATGGCGATCGGTCAACTTGAGAAAACGAGCAAAACCTTATCGGAACGCATGTCGCAAGGACAAGCATGGTTTAATGTACGACAAGACTCGCCAGCACAAATTGGTCGCGTGTTAGTGGTTGGTTCCGGCCTATCTGGTGCGCATACCGCCTTTGCTTTAGCTCAGCAAGGTATTGAAGTAACGGTTTGGGAACAAGAAGATGTAATTGCCAAACACGCATCCGGTAATCCACAAGGCATGCTTTATCCTAAACTGGCAGCTGAAGATACTCCTCTTAACCGTTTTTATTTAAGCGGTTTTTTGCAGGCTGCGGCCATGTATCAAACACTCGATCCAGATGGCGAATTTTGGCGTCAATCTGGTTTGTTGCAAATTCCTAAAAACGCAAAGGAAGCGCAACGTTTTGAGAAACTCTTAACAGCCAAGCTATATCCTGAAACCGTATTAACAGCTTCTAAGCAGAAACCGGGTAGCCTTCATCTGCCTTTATCTGGCTGGGTCGCCCCACAAGCCCTGTGCGAACACTTACTCAGTCATGACAAAATTCATGTCCAACTCAATTGCAAATTGCAGTCGATCAGCAAAGTTCAAGAAGAAAACACTCAAGATAAGGTTTGGCAAGTCAGCAATGGTAAGGAAAAGCATTTTTTTTCCCATGTGGTGATTTGCACCGCTAATCAGACACACCAGTTAAAAGATCTTCCTGATAATCCGGCCTATGCCATTCGCGGTCAGGTCGCCAACATGCCTCTTGAAGCGGCCGAGCAAGCCTGCATAAAAGCCACAGGTAATACGCAAGCTTTAGACTTTAAACAGGTTTTGTGTGAATTTGGTTATGTCTCACCGGCTTTAAAGGGCAAGCTGCATTTTGGTTCTACTTACGATCTTAATGACACAGATACCGATGTGCGCCCAGAAGGCCATGAGCGTAACTTAAAAATATTAGAAAGCTTGTTAGCATTACCCGACAATACTTTTAATGTGTCGGACTGCCAGGGAAGAACCGCCTTTCGTTGTGCCGTGCCAGATTACACGCCAATTGTTGGACCTATTCAATCTGACATCCAGTATCGCCAAACGTTTGAGCCCCTCAGTAAAAATGCCAAATGGCAAAGTAATCAGATTGCCGAACCAGCCAGTCAACTGTATCTGAATATTGGTCACGGTTCTCGCGGTTTGGTATCAACCCCATTGAGTGGACAATATATCGCCAGCTTGATCTTATCGACACCCTCACCGCTTGAGCAAAACATCAGCCGCATCTTGCACCCAAGCCGTTTTCTTATTCGCAACTTAAAACGCGGACAATAAGTTTTCGCTAGAAAGACACCTAATATAGAGAGGCACCTAATATAAAGCCCCATATATATTGATCAATGAATGACCTAATGGGGCTTTTCATCCTAACTAAACTGCATTCCCGCTAGACTTAAGATTCAAACAACTCACAGGCGCTTGGAATTAATTCGGCAAAACGTTTCGCTGTATGTGGCCTGATAACCACTTGATTAAGGCTGGGTAACAGAGTTTGTAGAGTCTTACTAAGTTGTTGCAAACTAGGATTCATTGGTTCATATGGGTATTCGTGATCTTGTAGACTCAGTTTGTGCAGCTCATCTAGCTCATCTTGCAAGATGGATTTCATGGCAAAAAAACGGTCTTTTTGGTCGATATCATTGGTTTCCCAATAGGCATCCGAAAAACAAGCATTAAGCTCATAAAATAGATGCAATGCATCAGCAACATTTTTCTTAGACATAGTTTCTCCATCTTTCTTGGACAATCTAGGACTTGCCCCTTGTAAACTTTAACCCTAACCTTATAACTTCATTCTAAACTTGAATCAACATAGGTGAATACCCCTTGAGCACATCAATGAGTTATGCTGTGACATCTGACAATTTATGGCACTCTTTGCAAACTGAAGCGAAGAAACTCGCCCAAGACGAGCCAATTCTTGCCAGTTATTTTAACACCACCATATTACGTCACGACTCATTGTGTTCCGCGTTAAGCTTCTTGCTCGCCAGTAAGTTAGACAGCATCTCGATTCCTGCTATGGTACTTCGCGAAGTATTTGAAGAAGCAATGGCAGATTCTCACTCTGGTATTGTCCGCTGCATCGAGCAAGATATTTTAGCTATTAATGAACGTGATGCAGCATGCAACGGATTCACTACACCCCTATTGTTTTTTAAAGGGTTTCATGCACTGCAGACCTATCGTGTAGCAAACTGGTTATGGAAAAATAATAGAAGAAGCTTAGCTTTATATCTACAAGGACAAATGTCGATGGCCTTTAGTGTCGACATTCATCCTGCAGCCACCATTGGCTGCGGAGTCATGCTTGACCACGCAACGGGCTTAGTAGTAGGGGAAACTTGTGTCATCGAAGACAATGTCTCCATACTGCAATCCGTTACCTTAGGAGGTACTGGCAAAGAACATGGAGATCGTCATCCTAAGATTCGTTCAGGTGTTTTAATTGGCGCTGGCGCCAAGATACTTGGCAATATCGAAGTAGGCGAAGGTGCAAAAGTGGGAGCAGGAAGTGTGGTGCTCGAACCAGTTGAACATCACACCACAGTGGCTGGTGTGCCGGCCAAGGTTGTAGGACGTAACACAGAAGAAGAACCAGCCTTGGTAATGGATCACAACATCAACCATTGTCTGAAAGATTGAGCCAAAGACTAAATCATTGTAAAGCTTATACTCAAGTTACGAGTATAAGCTTTGTTTTCTATTAACTTATTATCGTATTCTAAGAAAAGCCTTTAAAGCGTTACGCTCTGTGGGTAAGCAAAGCGACCCAATGGGTCTAAATGCCGTTTTAACTTCTGCAACCTTGCATAATGATCACCATAATACGCCACGGTGTAATCTTGAATATTGACATCAGGGTAGTTAGCATAGTGCTGGTTGATGCCATGGGCAGCCAGAGTCTCTTGCAGCTCTTTCATAACCGTCATCCCTACCGCTTGATGTTCACTCTTTTCCCAGTAGCATTGCGCTTCACCAAGATAGGTCTTATTACGATGTGGATAAGCCCCTTGTTGAGCCAGTTCTGGATGATTAATAGCCCCACCTAGGGTATTAATTTGAAATAAGGCTCCCGGTACCGACATGACCTTACTAAATACTTCGCCTATACAAGATTCAAGATCCTCATAACCTTGATAATAGCCCGCACTGATGTTTTTGAAGTTTAGAGGCTTTTTACGGCCATAGTAATATTTCACCCCAATCGCGATGGGGTCAGGTTTTAAACCCGCATTGGTATCCATTTGAGCATCAAAGGCGTGCAGAATATCCGACATTTTTTGATCATCTTGAGTTGCCGTAAACATCACAGTTAAGGTGTTCCCATTCAGTACAAAAGCCGAAAAAGCATGCGTAGGAAGTTGAGCGGTTTGTGCAAACCAAAAACGAGCCAAGTCGGTCGCTTTACTGGGCGTCAAATCAAAAGAACGAAACCTATGCTGGTATAAAGTTGCAGGGGCTGAATGACTTAGGTAACGTAACTGTGTTACCACACCGAAATGACCATTGCCACCACCACGACAGGCCCATAATAATTCTGGTGATTGATCACTATCTATGATTTCGCCTGTTGCTGTGACCATTCTAACACCAATCAAATGGTCACAAGTTAAACCAAATTCTCGAGCAAAGAAGCCATAACCACCACCCAGAGTTAACCCAGATAGACCCACGCTTCCACAAGACCCCGCAGGTACCAACCGGCCCTTGGGCAACATGAATTGATTTAGTTGTTGCAGCGTCACACCGGGTTGAGCAAGCAATCTCATGTCGGAAGTTAGCTGCATCGATTGCATATTCGACACATCAATCACCAAGCCGTCATTGTTCAGCGAAAACCCCTCAAAACTATGACCTCCGCTTTTAATGGTCATAGTCAAAGCTTGCTGATTTGCATACTCTACCGCTTGCTGAACGCCTTTCTCTGTATAGCAAAGGGCTATCACTTTAGGCAGAAAGGTCAAACGCTTATTAAATAGCTGACAATGATCTTGATAGGCGGCATCCTGTTTAATTAGAAAGATCACATCCTGAGAGTTCGCTGTAGCGAACACTTGCTTAGTAGTAAAGCAAAGAGAAAGCGCACCAAGTCCGGAGTATTTAATAAAGTCCCTGCGTTTAACTGTCATCTTGTATTCTTACTCTCACCATTAGAGTTATTCACATCCATCGTTATAAGACATTAACAGCCTATTTATATGGCGTCTTTTGGTACCATTTTGATGGTTTCACTTTCCGTATCAAACAACAAAACCGCGCTGCCTGAAGACAATGCTTGCAAAGCCTGCTGGCGCTTTTGCTCTGCTGACAATTCATAATTGCCATAGTCTGTACCGTCACGGGAGACAATATCGTCGAGAATGTTCTCCAGTGTTTCTGGCGCTAAAGAGTCGTAAGGAATCAAGGTATCCATCTAGTTAGCTCCATGTTCTTCAAACAAGGCAATAACCCCTGCTTCATCAATGACAGCCACATTGAGCGCTTGAGCTTTGGCGAGTTTGGAACCGGCCTTTTCACCAGCCACCAAACAATCTGTCTTCGCCGATACCGAACCGCTGACTTTGGCCCCTAAACTTTGCAGCTTGTCTTTCACTTGATCTCGACTAAATTGACTCAAAGTGCCAGTCACCACATAGGTTTTACCGTTCAGAGGTAGTGCGTCAGCATCAAGACTTTTCTGCTTTTGCCAAACCACACCGGCGTCTAATAATCCTGCAATGGTGGCACGATTAGCAGCTTGCTCAAAAAAGATATGTACATGCTGAGCCACAATAGGGCCAACGTCTTCCACTTCCACTAGCGTTTCTGTATCGGCCGCCATCAAGCTATCAAGGTCTTTAAAATAATTGGTCAAAGCACGTGCTGTCGCTTCACCTACCTCGCGAATGCCTAACGCGTAGAGGAAACGATTAAATTGGGTTTGCTTAGCCGCTTCAATGGAAGCCAATAAATTGTCTACCGACTTCTGCCCCATTCGTTCCATTGCCAGCAACTCATCGCGTTTTTCCGACAAGCAAAATATGTCCACGGGGGTTTTGACTAAAGACTGATCCACCAGCTGTTCGATTAATTTATCTCCTAAGCCATCTATGTCCATGGCTTTGCGAGACACGAAGTGTTTTAAGGATTCTTTCAACTGAGCGCCACATACCAGACCACCGGTACAACGCACAACGGCCTCTCCTTCAACTTGCTCAACATCCGAACCACACACTGGACAAACTGCTGGAAACACCACTGGCGTAGCATTATCTGGACGCTTATCTTTAATCACTTGCACTACTTGAGGAATTACATCGCCTGCGCGACGAATCACCACAAAGTCCTTTACTTGTACGCCCAAACGCGCAATTTCATCTTTATTGTGCAAGGTGGCATTGGATACAGTAACGCCCCCCACAAACACAGGTTCAAGTCTTGCTACAGGTGTGATGGCACCAGTACGTCCCACTTGGAAATCAATCTCCAAAACTTGTGTCATTTCTTCTTGTGCAGGAAATTTACGAGCAATCGCCCAACGGGGTGCACGGGCAATGAAACCCAATTGATTTTGCAAAGCAATAGTGTCGACCTTGTAGACAATGCCATCAATGTCGTAAGACAAAGCTTCACGTTTATTACTGAGCATTTCATAGTAGTCAATACAACCCTCTGCACCTTCTACCTTCTGCATAAGATCATTGGTGCGAAAACCCCACTCATTAAGCTGTAACAAGCCTTCATAATGACTGGATGGTTGCTGCCAACCTTCCACATAACCAATCGAATAAGCGCACATGACCAGTGGACGCGCTGCAGTGATTTTCGGATCTAATTGACGCAAACTACCCGCAGCCGCATTACGAGGATTCACGAAGGTTTTCTCACCTTGCTCTGCTGCCTGTCGATTAAGTTTTTCAAAACCCTCTTTTGGCATGTAGATTTCACCACGCACTTCTAACACATCCGGAGGTGAGACTGTGCGTAACTTCATTGGTACCGTGTGAATGGTTTTGATGTTGGAAGTAATGTCTTCACCAGATAAGCCGTCACCACGGGTCACTCCACGTACTAGACTGCCTTTTTCGTAACGCAAACTAATAGCAAGTCCATCCAATTTGGGTTCACAACAATAGGTAATGGTATCTTCTTTGCCTAATAATTTTTTGATACGTTGGTCAAAGTCGTTTAAAGACTCATCATCAAAGGCATTATCAAGTGACAACATGGGCACAGTGTGGGTGACATTAGCAAAACCATTGTCCGGTTTTTCCCCTACACGCTGGGTCGGAGAATCGACCTCAATCCAGTCTGGGTGGGCCGCCTCAATGGCTTGCAAAGCTCGATACTCCCTATCGTAAACCGCATCCGGTACCACAGGATCATCTTTGACATGGTAGGCATAGCTGTAGTCGTTTAGTTTCTCAATTAACGCCAGCATATGTTCGCGGCTGAAATCGCTCTGTTGACTCATAGATTCTCTTTCCACTTCTTATAAAACAATCAAGGCCCCGCAGGGCCTTGTCGTCTTATTCAATCTTACTGCTTATTGCGCATCAATCGGCGACGCTCAAAATCACGAATACGCTGACGACAATGGGCAATGGTTTGATCACTCATTGGCGAGCGTCGTTCATCCCGCAACTCACCACCTAAGTTTCTCACTAGGGTTTGTGCTGTTTCTAGCATGAAGTCAAAGGCTTTCATGCTGTTCTTAGGGCCGGGCAAGCCCATAAAGAAACTGACTCCAGGGCAGTCACTTTCGCCCATGGTATCCAAATCAAAGGTGCCTGGTTCGATGGCATTGGCCATGCTGAACTGCACACGTCCGCGATCAAAACCGTCTTCGTGACGGTGAAAGATGTCCATTTCGCCATAGCGCATACCGCAATTCAAAATCAACTGGAGTAGTTCCATACCAGCAAAGCTTTGCCCTTCCGGTGCAAAAATATTAATCACTATAACTTCTTCAATCTCAGCCATAGTGGTTTCGTCTTGAAGGTCATCCTCTTCTTCCATCGCATCCAAGCTACCTTGTGGTGTGACTTGGTCAAAATTCACCTCGGAATAGCTACGTTCATAATCTTCGGTATGAAAATGCGTGGTTGGCTGCTCATCTGCGGTATTTTCTGAGAAGTCTAGGTCTAATTCATCTTGTTCATAAAAGCCATCATCCGAATAATTTTGTTCAGAAATAGCTGAATCACCAAAATCACGTTCTGGTACCAAGGAAGCTAACTCATCTAAATGCAACTCTTCTGTTCTTTGTAACGCAGGCCCAGAATCCACTTTATGTGGGACATCGGTTAATGGCGCTTTTGATGTTTTACGAGCAGCTTCAAAGGCACTGGTAATTGGATCATGATCGACAGCAGGCTCATGCTGATCTTGCAATTCGTCTTCCACAAACTCGATTGATGACTTATGACGCAACACAATCTCTTCAGAGGAACGCTTTACCGTCTTTCCTGTTGAGTTGGCCTGTTGACCTTTTTTATAACGACGAAAACCATCGATTAAAATGACAACAATGATGACAACACCAATTAAGATCAGCCACTCACGCAAGCTAAATTCCATCACACAGTCCGAAATAGTATTAAATAAAAGTTGCCTATATTATCAGGCGAAGCGCATCAGGATTCAATTACAAGGCTAACTTGATAACGTAAATCTCTTTACGATTTGTAAAGACGCCTGATTTTGTGCCGATTATTTGACCTTTGGTCAAATCTGCGTCCTGCAAATTGGCTAATTTTACCACCAGATTAACTTGTTGCACCTCTGACAGATTGGCTGTTGGCATAACAGCGTCCAGATTGGTCAACAAGATAGGGCTAGCCAGATCCTTTGGAAAGACTCTTTGTATTGCCACTGGCATTACTTGACCAACCTGTTGAGCATACACTAAAAGCACTTGGTTTGGCTGCCATTGAATGTCTTTTGGATCCCACTCGAGTTGCACCGCAATCTGATGTGTAATGATGGGCGGAAGACTTTGATAATCAATCTTGCCTAAGTTTCTGGCTTTATTGATGGCCGTTAGCAAAGCCAAACGCTCGGTCGAGTTAGCGTTATAACGAATGGCTTCTTGCCAAGCCAATACGGCTGCCAAATAGTTTTTGCGATCAAACTCCACAACCCCTTTTAATCCCAATGCGTTAGCTTGATGCGGATCCAGCAATAAAATTTGTGCGATAAGATTCTCTAATTCCACTGAGCTCTGATTGTTGTTGGCATAAAATACGGCTTGCGCGTATTCCACTAAGAGATTCAATCTGTCAGCACTCTTCTCTGGCAATTTGTCTAATGCGTGTTGGAAAGCGCTTAACGCTTCTTGATACTGACCTTTTTGCACCAAATCTACTGCTTCGAAATACCAATCTTCTGCGCGATCATAACGACGACTTCGATACTGCAAAAAAGTCGTTATTTTTTCGGCTGTTAATTCTTGTGCTTGCATGGCTTGCTGAAAACGCCAATCTCTGGAGAATCCGAGATGTTGATAAATCAGCAAACTACCCAACACACTAATAATAAAAAATCCACCAATCGCCCAAAAAGTCAGCCCATTGGTCTCTTTCCACTTGATATCAGCTAACCTGCTTTGTTGTTTTTCAGTTTGCAAATCTTTTAACAACTGTTTCGACTCGGCTGCCGTCAAACGATCATCAGCCAAGTCGACAGCAATTTCACTTTTACGCGCTTGGTAGAAGTCATCTTGCCAATTTTCATTGCCAGAATTTACAAAACAAAGACTGTAAAAAAGATAAGCGAAGCTCAGTAACAGAACTAAGACTAAAAGCAAATTCAATATCATAGATTTGCCCTTTTATGACGTGATCGCCAAATAACACCAATAAACACCAATAAACCCAACGCCAGTAATGCAAATGGCCCATACCAAAGAAGCATAGTCGAGCCAGTGTTTTGCGGTCGATATAAAACAAATTGACCGTATCGCGCCACCATATAATCAATAATTTCTTGATCGGTTTTACCAGCTTCTATCATGTTATGAACCTGATTTCTAAGATCAATCGCGATCTCAGCATTCGAATCCGCCAAATTCTGGTTTAAACATTTAGGACAACGTAGCTCTTCTACCAAACTTTGGTATCGCACTTGATTTAGGGTCGAACTAAAGGACAATAAATCGTCCGCCTGTAAGCTTCCCGTTAATGAAAACAGGCTTATGATCAAGATAAGTAAAGGTTTCATTGTAAATGCCTCTGAACCTCTTGCCAGCTTTGTTCATTGAGAACACCTTGCAGGCGAAAAGTAATCATACCTTGTCCATTCACGACAAAAGTCTCTGGTGCGCCGGTCACTCCCATATCTAAACCAAATTGCCCCAACTCGTCTTGTAATACTAACTGATAAGGATTGCCCTTCTGTGCCAACCACTGTTTGGCTGCGGAGGCTTCATCTTTATAATCAATACCAATGATGATCACCCCTTGCTGAGCCAATTCCACCAAAAATGGGTGCTCCACATGGCAAGCTGGGCACCAAGTGCCCCAAAAATTAATAAGATAGGGCTGTTTTGGCATGTGAGAAGAAGTGACTAAGTCATTTCCCTCCAAGGTCACTAATCTAAAGTCAGGTACGGATTGACCAACCAAAGCCGAAGGCATGTATTGTGGGTCTTTACCTAGCTGAAAAAACAGTACTAAAGCCAACACTAAGAAAATAAAAAATGGTAGTAATCTAAGGCTCCATTTCATCATGATGTGCCTCGCTTTCTGTAACCTTTATCGATTGCTGCCAGCAAGCCCCCTAGCATCATCAATACTCCACCTAACCAAATCCAGCGCACAAACGACTTAATATGTATTCTCACGCCCCAGGCATCATCCGGTAACTGTTCACCAAGTGATATATAAAGATCACGAGTAAAACCTGCCCCGAGAGCGGCTTCCGTCATCACTTGTTGACGCGTCGTAAAGAAACGTTTTTCCGGGTACAAATCCGCAATCAATCGATCATTTTGATAGACTTCAAAATGCGCTTTATCGGAGACAAAATTAGGTCCTTTTATTATCTGCATTTTTTCGAAAACAAAACGATAGCCACCTAATTCAGTATCTTCTCCAGGTGCCATTTTCACCATAGCCTGATGACTATTCACTGTTACCAGAATAATACCAATCAAACAAATTGCCATGCCAAAATGCGCTAACAACATGCCATAGTAACCCGCAGCTAAACGGCGCCATCGAGAAAGCTTCCAGCCTATTAATTGCTTACTTAGCCATTCATATGAGGTCAATGAAATCACCCAAAAAGCCACACTAAGACTCACCCAAGCCCAAGCATCAAAAGCTTGCCAATAGACAATCAATGATGCTCCTACTATGGCAACAGCAGCTGAGAAACACATTGGTTTAAGGAGTACACGCAAATTAGTGCGATGCCACCGGGACAGGGGGCCAAGGGACATGAAGACCATTAACAGTAAAGCAATGGGACTAAAAACCGCATTAAAATAAGGTGCCCCCACGGAAATACGACCTAACCCCAAGACATCAAAAATTAAGGGATAAAGTGTGCCAAGTAACACAGTTAAAGTAAGTACGGTTAGGAAAATATTATTGAGCAATAACCAAGCTTCACGACCACTAAAACCAAAACTCACACTGGATTTAACTTGATTGGCACGTAACGCGTAAAGCAACAAACTGCCGCCCACAAGAAGAATCAGCAAGGCAAGGATAAAAACTCCACGAGTTGGGTCCGCTGCAAAAGCATGTACTGAAGTCAACACTCCAGAACGAACGAGGAAAGTCCCTAATAAAGACAAGCTGAAAGTAAAAATCGCCAGCAACACTGTCCAGCTTTTAAACACACCACGCTTTTCCGTTACTGCCAAAGAATGCAAAAGTGCAGTACCCGCTAACCAAGGCATAAAAGAAGCATTCTCGACTGGATCCCAAAACCACCAGCCTCCCCAGCCTAATTCATAATAAGCCCACCAGCTTCCCAAGGTAATACCGAGCGTCAATGAGGCCCATGCCAACGCCGTCCAAGGCCGAGCCCATCGAGCCCAAGCGGCATTCAGGTTCCCCGTCAACAAAGCCACCACAGCAAAAGCAAAGGCAACGGAAAATCCTACATAGCCCATGTACAATATAGGTGGATGAAGAATTAGGCCAATATCCTGTAAGAGAGGATTTAAATCTCCTCCATCCGTCGGCACATCAGGCAGCACTCGAATAAAAGGCGAAGAAGTAAACAACAGAAAGGCCAAAAAGCCACTCGCCACCCAGCCTAATACCGACAGAACCAAGGGGCCAATTTCACTCGGCAAGGATCGAATGCGAAGCGCTACCGCAGAACACCAAGCTGACAGAATCAATACCCACAGCAATAAAGAACCTTCATGTCCTCCCCACACTGCACTGATCTTATAACGCATTGGCAATTGGCTATTGGAGTTTTGAGTAACATAAAGCACAGAAAAATCGTCGCTTACGAAAGCCCAGGTAAGCGCTAGAAACGCCAACATGACCAACACAGACATGACTAAAGTCAAAGGCCGAGCCGTGGCTAACAAAACTAAATTAGTGCAAAAATAACCAACAATAGGAAGACAGGCCAGAGCCACCGCAAAAAACAGGGCCAGTATTAAAGAGAAATGTCCAATTTCAACAAACATATAAAGAGAAAGCCTTATTAATTTGTGTATTGTGACGAAGTTTGGCTTTGCTGTAACGCCTCAGTCACTTCTGGGGGCATGTATTTTTCATCATGCTTAGCAAGCACTTCAGTCGCTTGAAAAACACCATCTTTTCTAAGCTGACCTTGTGCAACTATGCCTTGGCCTTCACGAAATAAGTCAGGCAAAATACCCACATATTCAATACGCACATTGTGTTGGAAGTCGGTTACCAAAAATGCTACCGCTAAACTATCTGGATCACGCTCTACACTACCCGCTAATACCATACCACCAGCACGAATATTGGTGTCATAGGGTGCTTCTTGTTGAACTATTTGTGTTGGTGAATAAAACAAATTTATGTTTTGCTGCAAAGCGTATAACACCAAGCCTAATGCGCAAGCCAATAAACTCACACAAAGCAAAATCCATAATAATCGTTTTCGTCGAACAGGGTGCATTTACTCTTCCTTTTGATAACGCTTCTTCAGGGCAATCCTTGCGTTACGGCGCTGACATATACTCGTCAAAATAAAAATCAACAAACTACCACAACCTATGGCGTAAGCAGACCAAACATACAGTCCGTGTTTACCCATTGCTAAAAAATCACTCAAGGTGTCAAATGCCATCCTTTAAAACCTCTGTTTTCAACCATTCCGATCTGGCTTCTGTCTGCATAATTTGTGTTTCTATTCGCCACAACACCAAGGCCGCCGTCAATAGATAGAAAGCAATAACAGACAGTAATAAGGGTAACCACATTTCCACTGGCATGCTGGGTTTCTCGGTCAATTTAAAACTCGCACCTTGGTGCAAGGTATTCCACCATACGACTGAGTATTTGATGATGGGCAAATTTAACAGTCCCAGCAAACCAATCACGGCAGCGGTTTTATCAGCTACGCTTCTATCCTCAAGTGCGTTTTGTATGGCCATTATGCCGAAATACAAAAACAAGAGTATCAATACCGAAGTCAGTCGAGCATCCCACACCCACCAAGTGCCCCAAGTTGGCTTACCCCAAATAGCGCCACTAGCAAGCGCCACAAATGCCATTAAGGCCCCCAGCGGCGCAACCGCTCTCATGAATAAAGGAGCCATCTTGATTTTCCAGACAAGAAAAATCAAACCGGCAAGGCCCAAGGCTAGATAGCAAGACTGTGCCAGTATGGCGGCTGGAACATGCAAATAGATAATACGAAAACTGTTACCTTGTTGATAATCTTCTGGCGCAAATGCTAATCCCCATATCAAGGCTGTTATTAGCAATACACTGGCAATGACGAACAAAGGTGTTGGCCAGCGTTTGAAGCTTTGATAAAACCATTTTGGTGAACCCAATTTATGTAACCAGACCCAATTCATTAACTCACGCTCGCTTTGATGCAGATAGCAGTCATCCAAGGAGACAATACTAAGCAAAATAAAAACATGGCCGCTAAAATGGCCAGTGAACCATCATATGGCAACCCCGAATACGTTAATTTCATCACAGAGGTAGCAAAAATAATAATAGGTACATATAAGGGCAAAACAATCAATAACATCAATACCGCTCCTTGTCGCAAGGACACAGTAACTGCAGCGCCAATTCCTCCCAATAAAAACAGACTTGGCACAGCAAGCAATAAACTCAGTAGCAAAGGCCAAAAGCTGTTCGCAGGCAAAAACAACATCTGACTTAATAATGGCAACATAATAATCAATGCCAATATAACCATTACAGAATGCAATATCACTTTCAGCAAAACCAAAATTGGCAAAGACAAACCACTGACGACCCACTGTTCTAACGAGCCATCATGGTAATCTTCTTTGAACAAAGCTTCTACGGACAAAAGACAAGCTAAGGCAGTTGCACACCAAATGATGCCTCCTGCGGCTTTACTAAGAAACACCTCAGATGAATCGATGCCAAGTGGAAATAATACGATCACCAAAAGAAAAAACAGCAAGCTGTTCATCACATTCTGCTTGCGCCGCCACATTACCAAAAGTTCAGCTTGTATAAAGGACAAATAGGTCATGACAAAAGTTCAATCGTTTTAACAGACACAGACAATAATTCTTGATGGCTCGTCAAGACGATCAGCCCACCTGAATTTATATGTTCTTGAAATTTAGCCTCCAATAAGGCAACGCCATCTTTATCCAAACTCGCCAAAGGTTCATCTAATAACCAAATGGCCTTATCAGACAACCATAAACGCGCCAACGCTACTCGCTTTCTTTGTCCTTCAGACAAATGTTTAACCAAACTATGCTGATAAGAATAAAGTTTAAGGTGCAACAACACCCTTTTTATCTTTTCATTGCTCGCTTGTGGGCAATAGCAGGTCACATTTTCAAGCACACTAAGGTGACTTTTAATGCCGTATCTGTGCCCCAAATAAAGACTGTTTTTAATGAGTGTATCTTGATCGTCTTGATCGTCTTGATCGTCTTGATCATGAGAATTATCAACAATCACTCGCCCCTCAAGTGGCATGAGAATCCCTGAGATGACCTTTAACAATGAGGTTTTGCCGGCACCATTTTCCCCAAGAATACGGTACAAATGCCCCGATTTGAGAGAATAGTTTAATTGCTGACACAAAATATGTTCGGCACGTTCTATACAAATGTCAGATAATGTTAAAGATAGATTGGTCTGCAAAAGGTTTATCCATTCTTGCCGATAAAGAAAAAGGCGTAAATTCACCTCATTATATGAGAATATTTCTAAAATAACGATGCAATAGGTAGGCGAAATGATCTCTGACATTAAATCAATGATTAGCGGCCAATCTTCTTCAACGGACACCTCATCCGCTCGCCTAAATACTGTTGGCACCCTAGCCAAACTCAGCAACGAAATGAAGCTGATTGAAAACCTTTCGCTCATCAAATTTCTAGGCAGTGAAAATACCTTATTTCAGGGGAAGCCTGTACAGCTGCTTCACGCTTCTAGCCAGCATCAGCCTTTTACCTTAATTAACTCAGGTCCTGCTATTGATATCAGTGACTTAAACAACGTTAAAATGAGTCGAAACGGTCATCATCAAGCCAGTTTAGAATTGCCTGCTAACAGCAACACTCAGCTTAGTAATCAGACAAGCCCTACCCAAACGCGCCTTGGTAACCTAAACATTGCTTCACAGGTTATTCAACTGACCGTAGTTTCCAGCTTACCAAACCCTTTATCCGCTAATGTTACAAGCCAGCAAACTACCCCTAACCAGACACAGCTAAATACGCAACAAGCCATTCAGCCAGGTACTGCACAGTCATCATCTAATGTGGCGTCCGCCAATCCTTCTACCTCTAATCAAGCCAGCAGCCCTCAAACACAAACAACAGCATCCACTTCCAGTAATCCATCTCAAGCGCAGACCAACGTCAGTAACAACAGCTCATTAGGTAACAATCAGACGAATGCAACCAACGCTACTAAAACAACACAGAATACAGTCTCTAACTCGGTAAATCAGAGTCTCACTAATACCTCAGCAAACGCCACTAACAATGCCTCTCAAACCCAACCTCAAGGGCCAACCGAGTTGACTTACGCCTCTCTTAATAAACGACCCTTGAGTAACCTCAGCCTTACTAATAACAGCAGTACGCCAACAGCAAGTAACCAAGCTGCTCAATCATCGTCAAACACAACATCTGGAGGTCAAACGCCCCATGTCGGAAGCAATACTCAACCGACTCAAACACCTGCATCTAACCAGTTTCAGCACACTCAGGGACAGCATATTCTGCAAGTGACAGACGGTCAGTCCGAGTTTCAGTTAATCAGTCAACAAGCGCTTAAAAAAGGTGACACACTTAGAGTATTTGTCGATGCGAATCATCAACTGCAAAGCCTGCCAGCCAAACAGGCAAACGAATCTATGCCATTACAGACACAGGCCTTAAGACAAAGCTTACCAAAACAACTGGCGGCCTCTGAAATGAATAGTTTAATCAATCAATTACAAAGGATTTCCCAAACGGAAGGGGCTGATTTACCACCACGAACACAACAGGCACTGCAACAGCTTCTGCAACACCTGCCCAACCTGCCTCAGGTTACTGGCTCACCCGAAGCAATGAAACAAGCCATGCAGACCAGCGGCACTTTTGCTGAATCCTTGCTACTTAATGATCAAAAAAATCAGATTCCAGCGGATTTCAAATTGAACTTGGAACGCCTTAAAGACAGCCAAGATGCCATGCTGATTACGCGAACAACAAGCACAATCCCCACAGAGCAAATTGCCAATGCGATTGAGCGTATTACAACTAATCAGCTACGCCATCTTAGCGAACCTGGTCAATTAAACAGCCAAATGTACCCTTTGCACATTGAAGTGCCGATCAAAGATCAGCAACAACAGCACAGGTTAGTTCACATTGAAATAGATCAAGATAACAACCAAACGCAGCATGAAAAGCACGAGCGCCGTTGGTTAGTGAAATTACAATTTGATTTTGAAGAAACCGGTCGCTTTGACGCCCGAACCAGTATCCAAGGCAATAAAGTGGGTATTTTATTTGCTGCAGAAAGTCTCGATACGGTACAAAAGCTACAACATAACATGCCCATTTTAAAGGACAAGCTCAATCAAAAAGACATTGAAATAGAACGTCTTGATGCTTTTCAAGCAAAATTAGTTCAGACAGAGAAAAATAAACCCAGTCAACAATCTTTGATCGACGTGAGAACCTAATGAAAAAAGCAGTAGCACTCAAATACGATTATCAAAACGCTCCTGTTATAGCAGCTAAAGGAAGCGGATTGTTAGCAGAAAGAATCATGCAGGTAGCAGAAGAGAATGATGTCATGCTCCACCAGAGCCCTGAACTGGTTGAGGTACTGAGCACTTTGGAGTTGGGTGAGGAAATACCCGAATCTTTATATCTCGCAGTGGCAGAAATTATCGCGTTTGCTCACCAAATTAAGGATCATCAATGGTAGTCTGAATCCCGGCGAGACTCTTTCTTGAGCAAGCTAATCAATTCTGCCTCAGCACGAATCAAACCACATTTAGAGACTAAATCGTCTATGGTGGCGCCCATCTCCAACAACTCCATGGCACGATTGTAAGAAACACTGCCCTCTTTAGACAAAATCTCGGACTGTTTCTCTACTGCCAAGTTTAATTTCTTCTCAATGGCTACCAAGCGACGTCCCATTCCGATAGAACCCGATGCCAATACCTGTACTTGCTTTTTATGGTTAATGTCCGCTTCAAATTGCTGTGACTTAAGCTGCTTGATTCGTTTTGATAGACGAAAGGCCCACGTCATCACAACCAGCAGTAATACAAACTGCAGCACCAGAAGAAGGTTAAATAACCATTGAGATTCCATTAAATACAACTACCCTAAATTATATTGAAGCGACTTCAGACCACTCATCTTCGGACAACAGCTTATCGAGGTCAACCAAGATCAATAAAGTATCGTTTTTGTGACACACACCCTGAATAAATTTAGATGACTCATCATTGCCCACACTCGGTGATATTTCAATTTCTGATTGACGTAAATACACCACTTCAGAAACCGCATCCACCAATATACCAATCACATGGCCTTCCACTTCTAGGATCATAATACGCGTAGCATCGGTAATTTCACCTGAGGGCAAACCAAAGCGCTGGCAGGTATCGATAACAGTGACCACGGTACCACGTAAATGAATGATACCCAGTACAAAAGCTGGCGCACCTGGTACCGGCGCAATTTCTGAGTACCGAAGAACTTCTTTCACCTGCATGACGTTAACGCCATAAATTTCATTTTCTAGGCGAAAAGTCACCCATTGCAACATTGGGTCTTCCGATTGATTCGCGCCTTTTAACGCAATATTCGTAGACATAACACATCTCCCAAGATCACGCTGTGATCACTAGCCCTATTGTGAAGGACCCTTAAAGCCATTTTTAGGGTCGTCTAATAATTCTATAAAACCTTGTACATCCAGTATGGCACACATATGATCAATTACCGTACCAGCCAACCAAGGACGCTTGCTTCTGTCTTTTCGCCATTTTACTTGAGCAGGTTCCAAAGTAATGGCCTCAGCCACTTTTTCACATGCGACCCCCCAGTTTGAGCGATCTAATTGAATAACAAATTTAAAATGCTCTTTGAGCTCACCTTCATAATGATTTGGCATTACCCAGCGAGCGGTATCTACAGTTCTTAGATTGAAATCTCCTACGTTAGCCACACCGATAAACCAATCAGGCTGACCAAAAATAGAAGTTATTTTTTCTTCTCCACTTTGAAAAATACCGCCCAGTTCCACTAAAGGAACCGCCATTTTCAAGCCACCAACGTAAAACAATAAACATTCAAAACGACCTTTGGCCCAAGGCAAAGGCTCTGTTTTTCCAACGCGAGGCGAAAGGGTCACCACTTCAGCAGGAGCAGATTCTTCTTGCTGCAACGCCTCTTCTGTCTCACTAGGTTTAGGCGTAGCCATTAATCCTTTTGGCTCTGGCTCTGGCTCTGGCTCTGGCTCTGGCTCTGGCTCTGGCTCTGGCTCTGGCTCTGGCTCTGGCTCAATAGCCTGCTCACTTTCCAGCTCAATTGGCAAACTTTCTTCTACATGATCTGCAACGGCGCTCTCAAAATCCTTAAAAGACGCATCAATGGAAGACCAATCAGCATCAGACAAATCAGTACTTGGCTCGTTATCTGCTGAAGTGTCAGTCTCTGCACTCGGCTCAGCATCAAGGGTTTGTTCTTGAGGCTCTGCTATCTCTTCTGTATTGTCAAAAGAACTTGCTTCAACATCTTCAGCAAGAGCCTCATTCTCTTGTAAACCTTCTTCCGATACAGGCTGTTCCGACTCAGAAGCCTCTGACGTTGCTTCTTGCAGCAAATCATCCAAATAACGTTGTACCGCGGCTTGCGGCCCAATCAATACGTCTTCTTTGTTCTTTGTTTCTTTCATATGTATTTTCTATCCCGCTGGATTCATCAATGAATCCATCAGACTCGCGTATGCTTTGATGCCACGAGCACTTGAATCCAATGCCGACGGAGCAATTCCTGCTGTACTGGCATCTCGTAATTTTGTGTCTACGGGAATCACTGAGTGCCAAACAAGTTCTTCGTACATGTCTTTTAAATTACGCAAACTCTTATTGGATGCCTGAGTACGACGATCAAATAAAGTTGGTACGATCAAATAAGGTACGGGACGCTTACGTGCTCTGTTAATCATAGTCAAAGTACGCACCATACGCTCCAATCCCTTAATAGCCAAAAATTCCGTTTGTACCGGAATAATCAATTGTTGGCATGCCGCCAGAGCATTAATCATTAGTACACCTAACACTGGCGGACTGTCGATTAAAACGTAATCATAATCATCCCATAAAATGGCTAGGGTTTTGGAGATCACTAAGCCCATACCACCTTGAGCTTGGGCATGGCGTTCTAAAGTAGCCAAAGCTGTAGAGGCAGGCAGCAGAGATAAGTTGGGATGGCCAGTTTCCAATATCAAAGAAGGTGGCAATTCATCCGGAATTTTTCCAGATACTTGAAAAAGGTTATAAGCGCTGTTCTCTATTGAGTCTGGGTCAAATCGGAAATAGCTTGTTAGTGAACCATGAGGGTCTAAATCCACCATTAATACACGGTGCCCTGCGTCCGCCAATAGTCCGGCTAAAGACACAACTGTCGTCGTTTTACCTACACCACCTTTTTGATTCGCCACCGCCCAAATGTGCACTCTGACTCTCCGCTATCCTAAACTGTTTTTCTGCTTACGAATTCTTTGCAATCAATCATATACAGTAACTGCTTACTTAAACAAGTAATCATATAAATTATCGGCTCTTCGCTTGCTAATTCGTATTACCACACGACGATTTTGTTGCCGAGCAAAGTCATTGGTATTTCTTACTTTGGGATGCTCACTCGCAAATCCCATTGGAGCAACCATTGCTGGATTCATACCGCGATATACCAACTCATCTACAACTGACGAAGCACGTAAACTAGATAAGTTCCAATTGTTACCAATACGTGGAGAGTTTACCGGCAAATTATCTGTGTGACCTTCCACTATTACTGCAGATGGGTAAGCCTTTAAGACATTTGCAACCATTATCAGTAGGGCTACCGCTTCATTAGTCAGTTCATACTCGCCAGTACCGAACAATAAAGCCGATTTCATTTCTAGACTGACCCAATCAGCCGACTCTGAGACTTGAATTTGACCAGTTTGATGTAAACCAGAAAATTGCTGTTCAACCAAACGACTCAATAAAGCATAAACAGCGGAAGATTGATCTTCCTCAACGTCAGCCGCTTCTTGAGGAATGGGTATACTTTCGATTAATTCTGCGTCTTTGGGCTCTCCAACAATAGGTTCTCCTATATTGATGGGTTTTACTGATTTTTGTACCGCCTCAAACACCCCTTGTAAACTTTCCTTTAGACGCTTCTCATCATCAGAATTTTTTAATGACAAGGAATACAAAGCTACAAAGAAGGCAAAGAGTAGAGTGATAAAATCAGCGTAAGAGAGAATCCATCGATCTTTTCCCGACGCATGTACGGGAGAAGACTTTACTAATTTACGGCGTTTAGATGAACGAGATTCAACATCACTCATAAGTCGCCAACTCAAGTTCTAAGCGATATGGATGCTTACCGATCGCAATACCACAAATGCCATCAATAAGAAGTTGATGGTATAGCAATTCTTTATCAATATAATTGGACAACTTTCTCGCAATAGGAAACACCACCAAATTCGCAAAACCTTGTCCATATAAAGTTGATACAAAAGCCACTGCGATCCCTTGCCCCAGCGCTTCAGGACTGTTCAAATTAGCCATTGCCTGTATCAGCCCTAGAACAGATCCCATGATCCCCAAAGTTGGAGCATAGCCACCAATGGACTCAATAAAAGACACACTTTTTATTCGTCTTTCGTGAATGCGAATTGCATCATCGTGCAAACGATCAGACAACACATTTGGGTCAGTGCCATCTATCGCCATCTGCAAGGCGCGTGTAGAAAAAGGATTGTTGATAGCACCGACATCCGAATCTAAAGATAGTAAGGATAAACGTCGTGCCTTATGGGCGAGATTATTTATGGTAGTTCGCGCTGAGGTAAAATCGAAAACGGGTGGAAATAAACTCCATTTAAGTAAAACTAAAGCGCGAATTGCTTCTTGAATGCTGCTCTGAATGAGTGTTGCACCGAGACTACCGAAAATAACGATAATCGCGGATGGGAAATTGAGCAGTAGAACCACTTCCCCACCGCCCAACCAATTAGCAAGGAAAACTGAGCTAAATGCAATTAACAAACCTGCTAAGGTGACTAAGTCCACTAACCGACCTCGCGTACAATACGTTCACCAATGTGATTCAAGTCGATAATTTCATCGGCCAAATTAGCCTTTTCAACCGCCATTGGCATGCCGTAAATAACACAGGTATCTTCACTTTGAATCCACACTTTAGAACCTGAGCTTTTTAGCATCCTGGCACCTTCTCGGCCATCTACACCCATACCCGTCATAACTACTGACAGTACTTTTCCTGGGTAACATTTTGATGCCGAACCAAAAGTCACATCGACCGATGGTTTGTAATTAAGACGTTCATCACCATCCAAAATACGTACACAACCGCCATTACGTGAATCTATCATCATTTGTTTCCCACCTGGAGCAAGTAAAGCCACTCCAGCTTCAAGACGATCGCCATCCTTTGCTTCTTTCACTTTAATCTGACATATGTTGTTTAAACGTTCTGCAAAAGCCCCGGTAAAAGCGGCAGGCATATGCTGTATCAACACAAGAGGTGCCGAAAAGTCTTCAGGGATTTTACTTAATACTGCTTGGAGCGCCATAGGCCCCCCCGTCGAAGTACCAATAGCCACAAGGCTAACGCGTTTTCGCGAACGAGGGATAATTACCCCACGATCAGTAACAATGGCTTTGTGTTCTTTACGCGGTGCAAGCGGCTCAGTACTTCCGCCACCACCCGATAAACGGGTACGAGCCACAGCCAAAACACGATCGACCAAAGCTTTCTTCACCACCACAGAATCTCGAGATATGTCCTCAAAGTTCTTTGGCATGAAATCAACTGCACCAGCTTCAAGCGCATCTAAGGTTACTTTCGCGCCTTCGTGGGTCAAAGATGAAAACATCAACACCGGAGTCGGCTTAGTTTTCATTATGTTAGAAACAGCCGCAATACCGTCCATTACGGGCATTTCATAATCCATTGTCACCACATCAGGTGACAGCGACTGAACCTTATCAATCGCTTCTTTACCATTATTAGCGGTGCCTACTACAGATAGCCGAGGGTCCGCTTCAAATATTTCCACCAATCGGCGTCTGAAAAAGCCTGAGTCATCAACAACCAGCACTTTTACCGGCATACTACATCTCCAAAATGTATAACTTAGTTGTTACCTTGATGCATAACTTTTTAGCATGCTAGGCACATCCAGAATCAATGCAATACGACCATCACCCGTAATTGTTGCCCCTGCCATACCTGCAGTACCTTGCAACATTTTCCCTAGTGGTTTAATAACAACTTCTTCCTGTCCGACCAGTTGATCCACAACAAAGCCAACTTCATTCATTCCTACCTGAACCACAACAACGTGAGCTTCAGAAGGATTTTCATCCGTTTTAGAACCTTTCACTAACCAATTCTGTAAGTGGAATATTGGTAGTGTCTTACCGCGAATCACCACCACTTGCTGACCATCAACAATATTGGTTTTCTTTAGATCTAAATGGAAAATTTCATTCACGCTTACCAATGGGAAAGCAAAAGCTTGATCAGATAACGTCACCATCAAGGTCGGCATAATAGCCAGTGTTAATGGTACTTTAATGATAAAGCGAGAACCTTGACCCAATACAGATTTGATGTCCAAAGTACCGTTTAGTTGAGAAATCTTGGTTTTCACCACATCCATCCCAACACCACGTCCAGACACGTCCGTGATTTCAACTTTAGTAGAGAAACCAGGAGCAAAAATCAAGTTAAAGGCTTCGTCGTCAGATAAACGCTCGGCTGCATCCGTATCCATCAAGCCTTTTTCAACGGCTTTTTTACGCAATACATCTGGATCCATACCCGCACCATCGTCTTCGATAGACAAGAGGATATGGTCACCTTCTTGCTCCGCTGACAAGATAACGGTACCCATGCGAGGCTTACCATTTGCTTCACGCTTTTCTGGGGATTCTACACCATGGTCAACAGAGTTCCGCACCAAGTGAACCAACGGATCAGCAAGGGCCTCAACCAAGTTTTTATCGAGATCGGTATCTTCCCCTTTTAACACTAGGTTAACTTCTTTCTTCATGTTACGAGCCAAATCTCGTACCACTCGAGGGAAACGACCAAACACTTTCTTGATAGGCTGCATGCGAGTTTTCATAACCGCATTCTGCAAATCGCCTGTTACCACATCAAGATTGGCAACGGCTTTACCCATAGACTCATCGTCGCTCTGCAAACCTAAGCGCACCAAACGATTTCGTACTAATACCAGTTCCCCTACCATGTTCATGATGTCATCTAGACGTTTGGTATCAACACGAACCGTTGCTTCTTGCGTGACAGGAGCATTGGCGGCTTTTTCTTTCGGAGCGTCAGCTTTAGCCGCTGCAGGCGCAGGCTTAGTCGCAGGTTTCGGCGCCGGAGCTGCTTTTGGTTTTGCCGTCTGCTCTTGTTTTGGCGCGGCTTTCTTGGTTTCAGACTTTGCCGGTTCTGCTGTTTGCTGAGCTTTTTTCTCAGCTTGTAAGGTGTCTAAAAGCGACTCAAATTCATCCTCAGTAATCAGATCAGATTCTGCATTATCAGTTACTGCATCTGCCTTTGATGTTTCTTGCTTGTTGTCTTCTTTCTTTTCTTTTGCAGCCTCTTTTACTGAATCATCTTTTTCAGCCGATGATCCTGGCGCGCCTTCACCGTGCAAGCTATCTAATAACTCTTCGAATTCATCTTCTGTGATATCATCAGACTCAGCCGCTGTACTGGCATTGGCATCCGTATCAACAGATTTACTTGATGACTCATCCGCATCATTCACACCAGGTGCTCCGCTACCATGCAACTGATCAAGCAATGCATCGAATTCATCTTCGGTAATATCATCGTCTCCAGCTTCAGCTGTATTCGATGTAGTATCTGCAGATGCTGCAGCTGGCGCATCATCACCTAGCGCATCTAGTAGAGATTCAAATTCATCATCAGAAATATCCACTGACTCTGACTTTTCATCCTGTGCAGGAGTTTCTTCTGGTTCAGGTTCAGAGACAGGTTCTTCTGGCTCTGGCTCAGGTTCTGGCTCCGCTTCGGCAGCCATTTCTTCTTCAGAGGGAGGAGTCGCGTAAGCACTCAAAGTAGCAATCAATTCAGGATCAGCAGGTTCGGGTTCTCCACCAGAACGAACGACTTCAAACATTTCGTTTACCGCATCCAAAGCTTGCAATACGGTATCCATTAGGTCGGAATCAATTTGACGCTGACCATTTCTCAAAATGTCAAAAACGTTTTCTGCATAATGGCAACAATCAACCAATGCCGTTAATTGCAAAAATCCAGCACCACCTTTAACGGTATGGAAACCACGAAATATGGCATTAAGCAGAGCTTTATCTTCAGGATTTTGCTCTAGATCTACTAATTGTTCGGAAAGCTGCTCTAGAATTTCTCCAGCTTCTACCAAAAAATCCTGTAGAATTTCTTCATCGACTTCGAAACTCATCCTCAGCTCCTTCTTCTAGAAACCAAGACTTGATAGCAAGTCGTCTACTTCGTCTTGACTATTCAGTACTTCAGGGTTGTTTTGTTTATTAATAGAAGGACCATGGCCTCGTGTATCATCAGCCTCTTGTGCCTTCTCTTGATGCTCAATGCCGGAAATGCTATCAACACGCCCCGCAACTGCAACGAGATGTACAAGCTTATCTTCTACATCTCGAATCAGTTCATTTACTCTAGAAATTACTTGACCCGTTAAGTCCTGGTAGCCTTGTTCTAGAAGAATCGTATTTAGATTTGAATGCAATGTGGTAGCGCTTTCGTCAGCGTACGACAAAAAAACGTCGATTCGCTTATACAAATCTCGAAATTCTTGCGGCGATAAATCCCGTTGAATTAAGCGTCCCCAATCTTTTCGTAGCTCACGCGCCTGTTTTTGCAGCTCACTGGCAACTGGCACACTACTGTCAACCATGTCCATGGTCTTATTGGCAGCTGCACTAGTTGTTTCAATAACATAGGTCAGTCGATCGGACGCATCCGTTATCTTAGAAGAACCTTCTGACTCTTCATTAACAACCAAGTCCATCGAATCAATTTGAAAATCACGAATAGCATCATGCAGACTTCGCGTTAGGCATCCCACTTCGTTATAAAAGCTGTTATGTCTAGCTTCGCTTAACTCTTGGATAATCTTTATCGCACCACTGAAATCACCGACTTCAATATGGTTCAAAAGTTCTACAGCGCCATCTTTTACTTGTTTTTCAAAATCCACTAGTCCAGATCCCAATTTATTTGACATCTAAATATCCCTATTTGGCAGCATCGATTCGTTCGAATATCTTCTCAATTTTTTCTTTCAGTGCTACGGCTGTGAAAGGCTTAACAACATAACCATTCACACCAGCTTGTGCTGCCGCAATGATCTGGTCACGCTTTGCTTCTGCCGTTACCATTAATACTGGGATACTTTTCAACTTCTCATCAGCCCGAACGGCACGCAATAGCTCAATACCCGTCATTCCGGGCATGTTCCAGTCCGTTACGAGGAAATCGATTGTACCAGCTTGAAGTATTGGTAACGCAGTCGTTCCATCATCCGCTTCAACTGTATTGGTAAACCCTAAATCCCGTAACAAGTTTTTAATGATTCGTCTCATTGTCGAGAAATCATCAACAATCAGGATCTTCATGTTTTTATCCAATGCAACCTCCACACCCCAAAGGTATATTTCCACAACACATAATTTAATCTCGCCAATCGCTCAACCTAGCACGTAATCTCATTGCCGCTTGGCTATGAATTTGGCTAACCCTTGATTCACTGACGCCTAAAACAGCACCAATCTCTTTTAAGTTTAGTTCATCATTGTAATACAAGGATAAAACCAACTTTTCCCGTTCTGGTAAATTCTCAATTTCAGCAGCTAATTGCCCCTGAAAACCACTTTCTTCTACCAATGCATATGGAGCATTTTCACTTTCACTTTCCGCTCCATCAAAATTATTTGCGTCAGAGTCTAGCATTTCTTCATAACTAAACAGCTGCGTCGACATGGATGAATGCAACATATCATGGTATTCATCCATACCAATTCCCATATGGGCTGCAACCTCCATATCGGAAACATCTCTTCCTAACTTTGCCTCAAGCTCTTTAATGGCGTTGGTTACTGCACGTCCATTTCGACGTACAGAACGAGGAGCCCAATCAGATTTACGCACTTCATCCATAATAGAGCCACGGATACGAATACCCGCGTAGGTTTCAAAGCTCGCACCCTTGGTTGACTCAAAGCGCTTATAAGCTTCAATCAAGCCCATCATACCTGCTTGAGTCAAATCATCTATATCCACACTGTCAGGCAATCGAGCTAATAGGTGATAGGCAATTTTCTTTACCAAATACCCATACTGCTCGACAATCGCATCAATCGATAGCGTTGCCTTTTTGGTGTAGGTGTCATATCCACTTTTGGTTTGCATAAAATCGTCTGAGCAACCTTCGTCTTTAAGTAAGTTGCGCATTCAAACTGTACTACATAGTTTGGCGCAACGCTTTCTGAAATAACATAATTTTACTAACTACCATACTTTAGTGACCCAAAAAGGTGGTTGTAGTGTTCTGCTGTATACACAGCACGACTAATTAAATTATGTGCTCGAGCTGGTTCAATATCATCTGGGATACGTTGACCATCAGCCAAATATACTACAGGTAAACCTTCTTCAATGACCACACTTATTGCCTCGCCTAAGGAAGCAGACTCGTCAAGTTTACTTAATACACAACCATCCAACTGCACTTGAGAGTAAACATCCACTACAGTTTTCAACACTTGGCGCTGGCTGGTACAAGGTAATACTAATAATTTTTTTAAGCTTGCACGGGCTCGTTTCATCATGAGCAATTGACGCTCAAGATTCGAATCGCGAGGGTTCATCCCTGCAGTATCCACCAAGACTAAGGAATAATGAGCGTATTTGGCCAAGACTTCGTTTAAATCCGAATACTCGTTTACCACCTCAACAGGAACGTTCAAAATGCGTCCAAAAGTACGCAACTGCTCATGAGCCGCTATTCGATAGGTATCTGTGGTAATTAACACCACACCTTCAGGACCATGCTTTAGCACATGTTGAGCGGCAATTTTACCAATTGAAGTTGTTTTACCGACGCCGGTTGGCCCCATAAAAGCAATACAACCGCTCAGCTCTGCACCACCAGAACGTACGGGAATATAATCGGCTAAATGCGCTAATAATCGGTTCCAATCGTCTTCTCGACCTTTCAGGTCAATATCATCCATTAAACGCGATGCGACTAAATCAGATAAACCAAGCGCTTTCAGTTGTTCACGCGCCTTGCCTTCCAACTGACCACGCTTAGATTGATGGTCTGAGCCTTCATTCTGGCGTTGTTCCAACATAGCACGAACTTGTTGTAACTCTCGTTCCATGTCACGAAGCTGTTGAGCACTTTCGGTATTTCGAATTGAGAGAGCTTCTTCCACTTCCGCTTTTTCAACGTCCTCTGCGGCAGGCATTTCAATTGGCGAAACAGCTTCATATCGATAAGACGGCTTAGGCGATACCATGTCAGAAGAAGGTTTGTTTGACTGGACGTGTTGCGAGGAAGTACCCCTTTGCTGTTTAGCACGTTCAATTCGTTCTAAATAATCTGCACTTGGGTCTTGCGTAAAATCTTGTCTTGCTGCTGGAGTAGATTCTTGACGACCAAATTGAGAGCGAGGAGAAGCAGACCCTTTTGACATGGAAGATGGCATAGAGCCATCGTAGTCAAGGGCCGCAACAATTTCTATCTCACCTGTCGGCAAACGCTGATTTGATAATATCACAGCGTCTGGACCTACAGCATCTCGAACTTTCCGTATCGCTTGACGCATGTCAGGTGCACGAAAACGCCTAATTTGCATGAATAACCTAATCCTTCCAGCTTATTTCTCTTACAAATCCATAGCTTACCCGAAAGAACAGAATAAATATAGCCACAATATTTACCATCAATAGGCAAACTTTATTGGCCTATTACACCCACCACTGTTATGCGCTTGTGATCCGGTACTTCCTGATAGGAAAGCACTGCCATATTAACCATGCCATAACGCATAAATCGCGCAAGCATTGGGCGAATAGGCGCTGATACTATGAGGATTGGCGTATTCCCCATAGCCTCTTGCTGTTCTGCAGATTGCCGCAAAGAAGTTTGCAATTGTTCCGCCATTTGCGGCTCGAGAATCAGCGCTTCTTCGTTTTTGATGCCAGACTGTTGACTTTGCTGTACTGTCTGCATCAGCATCTTTTCCAATTGAGGCTCTAACGTCAGCACAGGAATCTCTTCCACGCCATCTGCCAATGTTTGAATAATCAATCGTGATAATGCCGTTCTTACTGCCGCAGTTAATATCATAGGATCTTGTGTTTTTGGCTGCACTCCCATGATAGCTTCAGCAATGGTACGCATATCCCGTAATGGCACCCCTTCAATTAGCAAATTCTGCAACACTTTAAGTAGTACGCTCAAAGGCACTGTGTTCGGCACTAACTCTTCTGCGAGTTTAGGGTTGTATTGCTTCAACAAGCTAAGCAATTGCTGAACTTCATCATGGCCTATCAGTTCGTAGGCATGCTTATGCATAATCTGATTCACATGAGTTGCCACTACAGTACTGACATCCACTACGGTATAACCGAATGTTTGCGCCTGATCACGCTTTTTCGGATCAATCCAAACCGCGTCCAATCCAAATGAAGGATCCTTACCCGGCACCCCTTCAATGGTTCCAAATACCTGCCCTGGGTCGATCGCCAAGTCCTTATCCGGGTGTACTTCGGCCTCAGCCAAACTCACTCCCATCAAAGTCACTCGATAAGCATTAGGCATCAGATCCAAGTTGTCACGAATATGAACACTGGGCACCAAAAAGCCCAGATCTTGGGACAATTTTCGGCGCACTCCCTTGATACGCGCCAATAACTCGCCCCCTTGAGTTTTATCTACCAATGGAATCAAACGATAGCCAACTTCTAGACCTAACATGTCCACTGGAGCCACATCATCCCAACTTAAATCTTTCGATTCCGCCGGTACTGGGGCATCTGTTGCTGAAGACTCAGAAGATTTTTTACCCTGATTGACCTTTTGTTTTTTACGATACTCTAAGAAATAGGCTAATCCCCCTAAGCAAGCAGCCAAACTTAAAAACGCAAGGTGTGGCATACCAGGAACCACTCCCATAATGGTCATTACTCCTGCCGCAATATAGAGCGCCTTAGAAGAGCCAAACATTTGTTTGACTACTTGCGACCCCATATCCCCTGTCTCATTGACTCGAGTTACCATGATAGCAGCGGCCGTCGATAGCATTAATGATGGCAATTGCGCCACCAAACCATCACCAATGGTCAAAAGTGAATAACGCTCAATAGCTTGTGTAAAAGACAAATCATGCTGGGCGATACCAATTGACAAACCACCAATAATATTGATCCCCAAGATCAATAAGCCAGCGATAGCATCCCCTTTTACAAACTTCGACGCACCATCCATAGAACCATAAAACTCAGCCTCAGAAGCAATTTCGGTACGACGTTGCTTAGCCTGATCCGCATCAATCATGCCTGCATTCAAGTCCGCATCAATCGCCATTTGTTTACCCGGCATAGCATCCAAGGTAAAACGAGCACTCACTTCGGAAATACGACCCGCACCCTTGGTCACTACCGCAAAGTTGATAATCATCAAAATAGCAAAGACAACAAAGCCCACTACATAATTACCACCAATTACTACTTCACCAAAGGCCTGAATCACCTTACCTGCAGCGTCTCCACCCTCATGACCATTAAGCAGCACCACTCGAGTAGAAGCCACATTCAGCGCCAATCTCATCAAGGTGGATACCAACAAAACAGTAGGAAAAACAGCAAAATCCAGCGGACGCATGGAATAAATCGCTACCAACAGAACGACGATGGCAAGTGCTATATTAAAGGTAAACAAAACGTCCAGAAGAAAAGCTGGAATAGGCAATATCATCATCGCCAACAGCGACAATAACAAGATAGGAATCCCTAAGTTCCCGCTAAAAATGCTTTGAACTTGTCCAGTTATTCGGCTTCTGTCGAAATTCACACAAGTTCCCTAGCAAATAAAACTATTTTCATGATCAATTACCATCCCATTGAAATTCATCTGGCACATCTAAATCTGGCATAGATTCAGGCATAGGCGCTCCTGTTCTTGCATTACGCAATTGGTAAACATAAGCCAATAACTGAGCCACCACTTTAAACAAACCTTGCGGTATCTCTTCACCAATCTCCGTATGATGATATACCGCACGCGCCAGCGCTGGCGATTGTATCACAGGGATATCATAATGATTGCCTACCTCTCGTATTTTCAGAGCAATAAAATCACCCCCCTTCGCCAATAATACGGGCGCAGAGCCACTCACTTGGTCGTATTTGAGCGCAACAGAAAAATGCGTCGGGTTAGTAATAATTACATCCGCTTCAGGCACATCTGACATCATTCGACTCATTGCCGCCTGTCGCTGAAGTTGACGAATACGCCCACGGACCAGAGGGTCACCTTCTTGTTGTTTAAATTCGTCTTTCACTTCCTGTTTGGTCATTTTCAACTTTTCTTTGTGCGACCACACTTGAAAAGGCACATCAATGGCAGCAATCAAAACCAAGGCCAGCGTCACAAAAATAAATGACCAAATAATGATATCAACACCATGCTCTAGGGCTAACTGGATATTCTGAAAAGTTAGCCCAAGGGTTTCCGGCAAAAAATGCAAAGTCACCAACACTGAAATCAAAGTCACCAAACTAACCTTAGCAACCGACTTGAGCAATTCCACTAAAGATTGCACTGAGAACATTCGCTTTAATCCAGCAATCGGATCCATTTTACTCAGTTTAGGAATCAGTGGCTCCCATGAAAAGTTCAACCCACCCAAAGCAATACTGCCAATAACACCTGCAGCAGCCAACACCGACATAAGAAGTACCATGGAGTCCATCATAGCAACCACAGACTCATAGAGATGAAAAACCATACGGTTCAAATCAAACAAGTCTTTTCGTTCAACGAGAAAATTAAAGTCGAATAGAATGGCTAGATCCTTTACCAAAAGAGTACCTGTTCCATACAAGGTGACAGCGGCGACAACTAACAACAAAGCCGTGCTAAGGTCTTTTGAACGGGGAATATTGCCTTTGTTACGTGCGTCTTGGAGTTTCTTACTACTGGCACTTTCCGTTTTTTCACTACCGTCTTCGTTTTCAGCCATTAACCTGAATCCCCCAAGTAACCTTCAACCAGTTGGTAATTTCTTCGAAGAAAAGCGCATAAATACGCAAGAACTCTTCCAGCATAATCCAAAAGAAGAATAAGGAAAACAGCATTATGATAGGAAAACCTAACGCAAAGATATTGAGTTGTGGTGATGCCTTAGCCACCACACCAAATGCCAAGTTGATAATCAGCACCACAACCGCCAATGGCAACACAATCAACAAAGCCTTTTCAAACATCCAACCACCCAACAGCACTAATTGCCAATAACGCTGACTATCAAACCCAGCCCCAATGGGCCAATAACGAAAGCTTTCAGCCAAATATTCAATCATTACCAAATGACCATTGGTACCGAGAAACGCCAAAGCCACCATAGACAAATAATATTGCCCCATGGTCGCTACTGAAATACCGTTAGCAGGATCGTTGGACATAGCAAAACCAAGACCTGCTTTCATAGCGGCTAATTGTCCTGCTAAAGAAAATAACTGAAAGAGAATTGTCACCACAAAACCAAGCACAAAACCAATCACTAACTGCTCTGCAATCAACACAATATAAGCAGGGGAAATTGGGTCATAATTCGGCACGTTAATCACTGGAGTAATGATAATAGACACAACAAAAGCAAAAGCTGCACGTACTGGGGTACTAACTAGACGACTACCAAATAGAGGAAGCGCCATAAAGAAGGCGCCTATACGAAAGAAAGGCAACAAGAAACTGATGGTTAACTCGAGTAACTGTTGTGGGTCAAGCTCAAGCATTAGCCTATTATCATAGGGATATTAATGAAAAGATCAGTAGTAAAATCCACCAATTCAGTAAGAATCCAAGGGCCTAACTGCATAATTACCAAGATAGTGACTATTAACCTAGGTAAAAAGGATAACGTTTGTTCATTAATCTGAGTAGCGGCCTGAAAAACACTCACCAAAAGACCAACCAGCAAGCTAGGCATCATTACCACTCCGACAATCAACACAATCAGATAAAAACCCTGCCCATAAAGATCCAATACCACTTGTGGATTCATCTTTAGATCCCAAAACTCGCCGCTAGTGTCCCCATTATCATAGCCCAACCATCCACCATGACAAACAACATAATTTTAAAAGGTAATGAGATAATAATAGGCGACAACATCATCATACCCATCGCCATCAAAACACTGGCCACCACCATGTCAACGATCAAGAAAGGAATAAAGATCATAAAACCTATTTGGAAAGCTGTTTTTAACTCACTGGTCACAAAAGCTGGCATCAAAATAGTAAAAGGCAGATTATCAAGCGAGTCGATAGTACCTTCCTGCCCTGCTAACTTAACAAATAAATTGATATCGTCTTCTCGGGTTTGCGCCAGCATAAAATCACGCATAGGAACAGAGGCTGCTTCTACCGCTTGCACCGAGGTCATTTCATCATTCAGATAAGGCTGCAACGCCACTTGGTTCACCTGATTCAGGGTCGGTGTCATAATAAACAGTGTCAAAAACAATGCCATCCCAATCATAATTTGATTCGAGGGTGTTTGCTGCAAACCTATCGCCTGCCGCAGAATAGCCAACACCACCACAATACGGGTGAAGGAAGTCATCATCATTAACGCTGCTGGCAGCAAGGTCAACGCCGTCATGATGAAAAGGATTTGCAAGGAAACAGAATACTCCTGACTGCCGTCAGGATTGGTCACTAATTTAACCGCTGGTAAGCCAGTTTCTGCCCAAGCCAACACAGGGAGAAACAATAGACAAAGTAAAAATACGATACGCTTCATTTGTCATCGCCTTGAGACTGACGAACTTGCTCATGCTGCGCTTGTACGAGCTCAGAGTCAAAGGGGCGGCCTCGCTTAGGAAAGCTCTTGAGATGGGTAATGGTATGACTGGTCACGCCAAGCAATACCTTTTCATTCTCTACTTCAACTAACATTAGCTTCTCTTTTGTTCCCAAAGACTGAACACTCAGAATCTTAATATCCGTCTTACCCAATTTCATTTGCGCCAGCTGAAATCGCTTCAACAACCACAAACTGGCAGGTATAAAAGCAATAATCACCAACAAAGATAAAGCAACTTTCCACAAGGAAGCAGTAGCAGACACTTCTTGCATACCAGATGCAAAAAGGCCAGTTGCAAATAAAGATCCACAACTGGCTGATATAAATTTATGTATATAAGATGTTTTCAAGACACTATTTCAATCTTTTGATTCGCTCGGAAGGACTTACAACATCCGTTAATCGAATACCATACTTGTCGTTAACGACCACCACTTCTCCATGAGCAATAAGGGTACCATTCACCAAAACGTCCAATGGCTCACCAGCAAATCTATCCAGCTCAACCACAGACCCCTGTGTTAATTGCATTAGGTTACGAATAGCGATTTCTGTATTTCCTAACTCCATCGACAAGACCACAGGAATATCCATGATCAAATCTAAATCCGAGCCAATTCCGCCTTCAGGAACGTTCGGTACAGTTAAAGTTTCCAACTTGGCAGGCTGAACGTCCTGCTCATTCATCGCTGCGGCCCATTCATCATCAACCGCGCCTTCGTCTGAATCATCAGTTTCCCCAGCTTCAGACATTGCCGCTGCCCATTCATCCGCGAGGTTCTCGTCCATTCCTTCTTGATCTGGGGATTGCTCTTCTGCCATGTTACTTCGTTACCTTGTTCGGTTTAATATTTTCCGTCACCTGAATCGAATAGCGTTCGTTACTGACACCCAATTTACCTTTAAAACTCGGCACACCATTGGCTCGTACTGTAACAAACTCAGGCATTTCCACTGGGATAATATCGCCTGCTTTAAATTTTAAAACTTCACCTAGTGTAGCTTTTTTATTTGCCACATTCACTGAGAGTTTTACATCTATGTCTTTTACATCTTGTTCAAGAGATTTACCCCAGCGATCGTCTTTTTCATCGACATCACTTTGTACGCCTGCGTCCAATAATTCACGCACTGGCTCAATCATGGAGTAAGGTAAAGTAATGTGCAGTTCGCCACCGCCACCATCTAATTCAATATGGAATGTAGACACCACTACCACTTCACTAGGGCTAACTATGTTTGCCATGGCTGGGTTCACTTCGGAACTAATGTATTCTAATTCCAATTTTAAAACAGGTGCCCAAGCCTCAGTCAGATCCACAAACACTTGCTCAAGCATAAGCTGAACAATTCGAATCTCAGTTGGGGTAAACTCACGGCCTTCAATTTTAGCATGACGACCATCACCACCAAAAAAGTTGTCTACCAGCTTGAATACTAATTTGGCATCAAGAATAAACAACGCAGTACTTCGCAACGGACGAAATTTTACTAAGTTTAAACTGGTTGGAACATACAGGGTATGCACATACTCCCCAAATTTCATAACCTGCAATCCGCCTGAAGACACATCGGCAGTGCGTCGGAGCATATTAAATAAACTGATCCGAGTATAACGAGCAAATCGTTCATTAATCATTTCTAAGGTCGGCATGCGACCTCGAACAATTCGCTCTTGACTGGTTATGTCATAGGAAGCGACACCATTTGCATCGGCGTTATCATCGTCGGCTGGCTTCTCATCAGCACCATGTAAGAGTGCATCAATTTCGTCCTGGGATAAAAGATCTTGAGCCGACATAATGATTACTGCATCACAAAGTTAGTAAAAAGAACACCATCAATGCCGCCTTGCCCAGTTTCTTGCTCCAAAATACCATTAATGGCATCCAGGGCTGCGATTTTCAGCATATCTTTCCCCTCGGTTGTTCTAAGTTCATCAAACGATTGACTAGAAAACAACAATACCAAACTATTACGTATCAAAGGCATATGTTGAGTAACTGCTTCCATTTGTTCTTTATTTTTTGATTTAACCGTCATATTTAACTGCACATAACGTTGTCGTCCATTCACCATCATATCTATGGTAAAAGCCGGCTCTAATGCTAGATAAATCGACGGTTCTGCTGCTAAAGCCGCCGCTTCAGCCTCTGCGGAATCTGCAGGTGCTTCAGAACCACTAAACAAAAGAAAATACGCCGCTGCACCACCACCCAAAAGAACGACAACCAAAGCAATGATGATAATAAGTTTCTTCTTGCCACCAGACGCTCCTTCCTCGGAACCAATATCTAAACCATCTTCTTCAGCCATATACTTAACCTTTGGTGCTTAAAATCTTAACGCTCAACATATTAAAGAAGGCAAACAAGAGTATTGCAAACCCAGTTAAACCATCCTCAAACAACTAACTCTATATTCTACAAAGAATAAAGCAGAGCACCATCAATTTCTTTTACTATGTTCAATGACAAAGGCAATTAAGCATAATAATCCACCCCTGTAGGTGATACATAAGACATCATAGCGGTCGACATTTCTTCCTCTCCCTGCTCATCTAAGGCCGCATCATTACTAGCAACAAGTGTCGCTTGTCGTGGATCTTTTTGTGCTCCTGAGGCATCTTGCTGTGATACATCTACTTCCGCACGACTCAAATCCATACCTTGTTGTGCCAACATGTCACGCAAACGTCCCATTTGACCTTCTAAAAGATCTCGAGCCTGCGACGTAGCTGCGACAAAGTTAATTTGCGTATTCGCATCATTATCTACTGACACCTTAACCGTTAAGCTACCAAGCTCTGGAGGATCCAAACGAATATGAGCAGTATGCCCACCCTCGCGAGCAATCCATGCCACTTTCTGACCCATTTCAGCAGCCCAGTTAGGGTGACCCGGCGGCACACTCATTGCCATATTCATAGCAGCCTGATTTGGTGTCGCTAATTGACTGGCAACACCCGCCGCGCCCATCACGCGCCCAAGCTGCTGTTGATTAAGAGATGAATTAAACATAGCGACATCGTCAGGAAGAGGGTTTTGCCCAGCCATTTTACTCAACATGGCTTCGTGCTCTTTTTTACGCAATTCAATTGGCTCGTTAGGCATCATATCGATCGTTTCAAGATCCACTCCATCTAACATCTCTGTCGCTGCAGAGCCAGTGAGTTCACCATTCAGTTTATTTGCCGTCATAGCAAGTCCAGCGCCAGCAAGAAGTGCTTGCTTAGCGTTATCTTTGGCCGCTTGATCGGCTAACATCCCCGCCGTCAAACCATCTTGATTGGTCTGCTTTGACGAGCTGGTCATTTGGTCCAATACCCATGACAATTGACCATCAACCGCCGCTTCCGCGCTATCAGCAGAAACAGCCATTCCAGCAGAAACTGCAGCCGCAACCGCTGTAGGCTTAACCTGCTGTTGGATCTCATCTATTTGAGTTGTGGCTTGAACAGTAGCTAACGTAAGCGCAGCCTTTTGTTCTTCTGTTAAGCCAGTTTCACCACTAAGGGATGCAATTAATTCAGGAGACAATTCAGTATTAGCGACACCTTCTTTCTCCATCTTCAGTGATAACGCTGATTGTGCTTGCAAAGCAGCAATTTGATCGGCATTTAAACTTTCTAATTGCTCTTCAGTAAGGGATAAATCTGCTGAAGGCTTACCTATTAGTTGTCCATCTAGCATAACCTGAACAACATTTTCTCGGTGCTGTGACACTGATTGAAGTGAACTGTCTCCTGTCACAACATCCACTGCTTGCTGAGCAAGCTGTAATTCATTATTCGCCTGACCTTGCACAACATTCGCCGTTACACCAGATGCATTGACACTAGCTTGCTCAATTTCCGTTGACAATAACTGAGACTGAGTCGAATCAACGGCCGCTTGTTTTACTGCGCCGGCAACTTGCGAGGCATCAATAACGGTTTGCTTAACTTTTTCTTGATTTACATCTGTCGTTTGTTTTGGAGAAGCTTCGCCACTTAACTGCAAGTTTTTGCCGCCATTCTCCCCATCCGAACCAAAGGATTCATCATTTTTTACTGCTACCTTGTTACTATCATCAGTCGTCTTCGAGGAAGAAGATAAGGTCTGCTGCCCATCTTTTTTGGCATTTTGAGTAGCCAATTCAGAAGAGGCTTTCTGTTGGCCTTCGTTCCGAGATCGACGGGCTTCCATCACAGTATTTTGATCATGAGATGCTGACTTTGTGCGGGCTTCGCTGATGTTAGATGGTTGGTCATGAGAGTCTTTTTTTGGCGAAAAAGCTTCTTTAGCACGGGAAAAATCATCCGAAAACGCCGTTCCGTTACGTTCTGGCACGCGATTGATTGGGGCTTTTTTAGCTGTCGACGGAGCCGAAATCGATAATAAGCTGTTAGAATCTGTGCGCATAATGTCCTCCTAAGATATAGAAGAGTATGCAATAGTGAGGCCAACTAGAAAAATGCACTGAAAGTCTAGTAAAAATCAAGCTTACAGACGAGGTAGATACAAATTAATCCTGTCCAACTTGCCAGTGATAATAAGCAGTAACAGCACTTCCTCCCTTAGAAAATTCCAGTTTATGACAAAGCTGATCCAACAAAGCCAAGCCACGATTGTAAAGCAGTTCACTGTTCGCCATATCAAAATTGATGTGTTGGTAATCAAAACCCGAACCACTGTCTTCAACATATAAGACCAGCACCCTACTATTGCCTTCTGAGGTGACTTTCACCGATATTTTGACATACCCTTCTTTAAGATTTGCCAAACTCCTTTCACGTTCTTCGTAATATTGGGAAAAGCCATCACTGGAACTCTTTTTGTCTGAGTTTAACTTAAGCACGCCATGCTCAAGAGCATTAGAATAAAGCTCTGACAAGATCATAAAAATCTGACTGGAAAAACTGCTTAAACCAGGCACTGTGGTAATAATCTGTAATACATAAGGCAATGGGTCAGTATTACGAAGGGAGTCGGCATTCAAAACGTATTCAAACGAAAAATCTGCTGGTGCCTCATGATGACTAATCGGCATATCTCGTTCTGGCGATTCGATACCTATATTGGTGTCAAGACACACACTCAAACAAGAAATATCGTCATGAGGGTTTTCTAATACCCCCTGCTCCGTAAGCTGCTCTACCAACCAGTCTAAGGCCTTATTCGCCTCAACCTGACCTTGATAAAAAGGATCCAATATCGAATGACAAAACATCACTCCAGATTTATCTAGCGCTTCGTAAACACCATCGGAAAACACTACTAAACGATCACCTGGAATAAAGGTAATAGGATCGATCTGACACTCAAATTCGTCGGGATGCAAAATGCCCAAGGGAAGGTTTTTAGAGGGAAAGCGCTGCGGTGCCATAGATTGCTGAGAAAAAAACAGTAAATCTGGCAAACCACCATTCCAAATCTCGATACTTTTGTTGTTCACTTTTATATCGACAAAGGCTGCACTGCAAAACATATTGGCAGGTAAGATAGTCTTTAATCTAGTATTAATCTCTGGAATGATCTGCCGCATTAAGAAACCTTTTTTGGTCCAATCAAAAAAGATATCCGCCAGTGGTAAAGCACCAATCGCTGCTGACAAACCGTGCCCGGTAAAATCACCTAGTAATATGTGCATGCCACCGTTGGGCTTATAAGCAGCTAAAATAACATCGCCATTAAAGGTATGCGTACCATAGTGAACGGTTGATATTGCAGGGTCTTTCAAGCAATTTGAGTGAGTAATATTTTCATATACTACCTTAGCTACATTTTGATCATGTACCAATTGCTCATTATACAATGACATGGCATCGCGCTGTTCTTCGAGTGTTTTCTGCATTACCAGCAAGCGTACAATGGCATTTAACTTGGCAGTAATAAGAGCAGGATTGTAGGGCTTGGATATAAAATCGGTACCGCCAATTCGCAGACAATTAGATAAAGCGACTGGATCTGCAACACCGGATAAAAAAATAATGGGAACAAAAACATTACCGGCCGCACGCTGAATTTCAAGGGCCGCTTCCCAACCATCTTTACGCGGCATTTTAACGTCTAAACAAACTAATTGAATGGTATTTGGATCAAATTTATCGACTGCATCCTGACCATCTTCCGCTGAAATTACATTATGACCAAACTGACTCAAGATGGCCTTCAACAAAATTCGGTCAGAAGGATTATCATCAGCAATCAAAATGTTCAGAATCTGTTCCATAGACACTACTCTTGGATATCAAATAACCTATGGAAATTTGCTATTTTCAAGATATCTAATACTGCACCATTAGGCTTCTTCAAAATAACACTCGCTTTTTCACCACCAGCATGATCTCTTAACAATAACAACATACCCAATGCCGAACTGTCTAAATAGCTGACATTACTAAAATCAATCTCGTAGGCGCTCGCTTTCTTGACTGAAACAAAGGCTTCTTTAAACGACTTATGACAGCTGTAATCAAAACGTCCATTAATAACAATCGTTAGACATTTTGTTTTATCATTAAAAGAGCTTTCAACCACTGAACACCTCGCAAGTAACAATGGGAAGCACTACCACTCCTCCCATTCTTCATACAAATCTCCATCTGTCGGCACCCCATCCTTTTCTACTTGCTCGCCAGATGATTCTTCTGTTGTTATCAACTCAATTCGCTTTACAATGTAGTCAACTGTTTCTCTCACTCTCATTAACCTAGCGTTTCCAACACTACGATCTGATTCCAACAAGGATAAGGTAGTACTTATCATACTCGCCATTTCCTGTATTTGACCTTGGACCTCATTAATATCATGGTCTAGATCAACTGCAAAACGATGGCGAACCGCATCATTTTGCCCTTCAGCAGCTGATAAGCTCGACAACACCCCAGCTCTCACTTCGTTTAAACATCGACTGACGTTCTCAAGCAACAAAGCATTTGAAGATAAATCTTTTTCCACTAGAGACAGACGCTGAACAACCATCTCATACCCTAATAGAAGGGAATCTTGAATTTGATCCGATAAATTCCTTACATCTCGTACACTTAATTCAGACAAAGAGGTAGAAACAACAGGCAAAGTTTCCTGAGTCTCAGAAACATTGTGGTCTGTTTTTACGTCAAATAGGGATGCTATTTGTTGTAGTTTGGTAATCTTTTCAACATTATCTGTATGTATCGCGAAACTATTACTTGCGCTCAGAACCTCCTGTACTCTGACCCTTATTGCTTCTAATGCAACCGCAAAAGACGCATAAGGAGACGCCTCTCTTACCATACGAATGGGCGCATCCCAGACATCTTTAGAGAGCAATTTTAAACTGTTATACAAAACATCAAATTCAGCACTTTCCGATTTATGCTGAATCAAAATCAAATAGCGCATACTCGATTCATCTTCATCTGCGGTAAAGCGCTCCACTGTTAAAGCATAAACCCCATCAGCTAAGACCAGCTTCAACTCGCCCTCACTTAATAAGATGGTCTCTGCGACCTGCTCACCTATGGGCGAATCTAAACCTGGATCGATACCAAACAGAGATTCAAAAGTAGCGGTATTTCTCTGCCACAAAATGTCGGCGCCTCGAGTAAGCCAAATGATGTCTCTCTCTTCATTTACCACAAAAAATGGTAGTTCAACTGCCGACAAAGCAGAGTCAATCAAGGTTAAACGCCCCAACTGATGTCGAATATCCATATCTCGAGATGATAATTCATGATCGATTAAGTGACTTAAATCCGTTAATTCATCGACCATCTTACGATCTGGAAGCACAGATGCATGACCATGCTTTCTGTGATCAATCACATGATGTATGGTCGCAAAACCAGTGGTTAATTGACGACTAAAGCGCGATGCCAACAGAATAACGATGAAAGCAACAGCAATAAACAATGCCACAGGTGCCCATACCATTCGCCCGACGAAAAGCTGACGTTGATAATCTAATGCCACACCAAGTTGCAATAGCTGTTCATCCAGCACCTCAAGTTGTTCAAACTCTAGATAAGCCTGCACTCTTTCTTGAGCAGACAAAGGGTAAGTATCTATTTCACGATTAAAAAAGACATTGAGTAAATTAATTGCGCCAGATAAATCGGTATCTTGAACTTCAGGGAAAGCATCCAATCTATCTACAATTAATTGATACTCACTAATGAGTAATTGTTGATAATAACTGGCTGAATTAGTTTGTAATCCAGGTTGAATACTATTTAAATTATCAATAAGAAGCCATTCCAGCCAGTTTTCTTCTGCACTATGAACCAGCGTCTGCAACTCAGACAATTTTTCTTGCTGCGAGTTTTGTTGTAGTAATTTGCTGTTTACTAGGTAATAAAGACCAGCAAACGCCAATAACAGAAAAAACAACAAAATAACGACTGTTTTCTGCAAACCGTTAATTAACTCTTTTCGCGGAGCACCAAAAGGTGAATGCAATTTATTCATAGTAAATAATCACTTACAAGCTAACACTGACGCAAAATAGTCAGTGATAAAAGACAAATATTTTTTCTTATCTAGTACAACGAGATCTTCATGTTCTAGGTCGTTACTAAGCTCGCTACCACTCCCTAGTTCAAGTGATTCAATTGATTGATATGATTCATACCAATCAACCGAAACGAATGGCAAAACAACGGATTTGCCATCAGCCTCAAGGATAACAGAAAAACACCCAGTTGAGCTTGTTTCACTAAACCCTGATGCCCCTTTATTCAATTCGACATATTCGACGCAACTTTCTAAGCTTGGCATAAAATACCGACTTTGCAGCCCAAATTCTGTATAAAGATTAAAACATTGCGGTAATTTGTAAGGCGTAATATCCTCTACCAAATCTGCTTCAATCGCTAAGGGCAAACCATTACATAACCCAAAATAATACCCCTTCTTACCTAAGCGAGGAACCATTTCAGCCCTTAACCCTCGCTCTAAAGGCGGCATAATACTGGCATTAGCCAAACTGGGCTCCAATAACATTTCACCTTTCTTATCCAACCAAATATTTCTTACTTGCGGACCAACACAATGACAATCTAATGCCACCGCTTCTACACACCTCAACATATCATAAGGAATAGCAAAAGGTTGACCCAATTGAGTCACTACCAATACGTCAATCTTCCCGTGATTAGGAAATAACTTACAAGCAGCTTGATCAATAGAATAGACTTCAAGGGAAGTCACCAAAGGGACTCGCCTCTCATCCTCTAAGCAACAAAAAGCTTGCTGGTTTGTGAAAGAAATCTGATCAGCCTCTATACAATAAGGTCTTGCTTCTGAGCAGTGAAAATGAAGTTGTTGAGAAAGGTAATCTATCTGATATAAAACACTTGGTAGTATATCCCGGCCTAGGTAGACACTCTGAGTTATCGTCTTCGTGGCCGTAACAGCATCACTTTCCACAACCGCACTAGTGTCTGACGCTGAAACATTATGCGCCAGCGCATAAAAACTTCCTTGCCAACGCGTAGGAAATAGCATTGACTCCTGTTCAACAGACCATGAAGACAGATTCACCCTAGGAACTGGAAATTGCGAAAACGCTGGATCCACTTGAGCCATGTTACCAACAACATCAGCAAAAGTAGTATAAATCTGTTGCTGAACATGTTGAGTGTATTGTGTTAAAAAGCTATCTCTCCAGTGACGAGACAAGTTATTTGATTGGAAAACTGAGAGCAAGGCAGGAAATGACAATGCAAGATGCTCTAATAAGGCCGTTTGTCCAACAAGGTCGTTTGTTGATACTGTTTTCGTTAAGTTTTCAGATACTTGAAAGTCTGATATGGCAGTCTGCTTATCTGTCTGCTCGGCTTTGTTTTCCACCCATTCAAGCTCAGAAAAAAAGCGATCCAACCAACTTAAAGGCACACTGGTCTCGAAAGAAAAACGCCCAACAAAACACCCATTAACAGTACCACTTACCTCAAACGACACTGACCCAAACTCAACTAATCGTTGCAATAAACCTTCTATATCAAAACTTTTCTCACCCGTTAACTCAGCAACATACTGAAACCGATCTGCAGGGTCCGACAACCTTGCTTGAAAATCTATTAGGCTTTGCCAATAAGAGTTATGAGGCAATAAGGAACGCACATGAAGCTGCTGATACTCTGGACCTAACTGAACCGCCATGACATTTTGAAAAATGGCATCCAGACAAGGCAAAAACAAGGTTTGCCAATCGGTATGAAAAGGACAATCTAATCCAAGCAATTGATCAATGGTATTTTGAATTAAGATAAGTTGGGAATGAAACAAAGAAGTACTAGAAAAAGCAAACTGGCATTCTTCTTCAAGTCTTCCCAGTAAAGAACGAGAGCGTTCCAAAGATGAGCGAGGTTGCATGGTATAAGACACAACAGCAGCCTCTATTTCAGCCATAAGCAAACTAACATCTGAAATATTTAGTTCCGCAACTGAATTCCCCCGTCCCACTTGTTTTAACTCCATTCTTGAAGACGCTATTAGCGACTCATGTCCAAAAAACGACGCATGGCAAATTCATCCGTTTCACGCTGCTCCTGTCTATCTTGAAAAGCTTGTTCTGCTTTTAAGTTTTTGTCTTTCAAAACATCCATACTTTGTGTTTTTGAACGTGCTTGTAACCAACGTCGCATACTCATATCAGCTTGCTGCTCTGCTCTTTCTATGGCTGCCTCTTGTTGTGCAATAGCCTGTTGCACACGATCAACAAAGTGCTGATAATTGGTCGTAAGATAAGGGCTCAAGCCAAGCAGGTTTCGTTCTGACTCATATTGTTGAGCATACTCTTTTAACTCTTCCAGCTTCTGAATGTCTTGCTGAACTTTTGCCTTATCACGCGCCAACTGTTGAGCAACAACATCCTCTTTACGCTGGGCAAGATCCACAAGTATTTGCAAACGACGTGATTTTTTCATGAGCAACCTATTTATTCCGTTAATAAATAGTAGACGTATTTAGTGACTGGCGTCTACTGCCCTTTGGTCATTGCAGTCACTAAAGCTTCCAAACTTTGATCTATTGAAAAGCTTTCACCGAGAGGCTGCTGCAGAAAATTACGAATTTCAGGCATTTGAACAATTGCCTGATCAAGATCAGGATCACTGCCCTGCGCATAAGCACCGACAGAGATTAAATCCTGATTTTGCTGAAATTTTGAATAAAGCTGTTTTACACGCATTGCGCCATATAAATGATCTTCACTAACAATTTGTGGCATAGCGCGAGAAATAGAAGCTTCTATATCTATGGCTGGATAATGACCTTCCTCAGCAAGACGCCGAGATAATACTATATGCCCATCAAGTATGGCTCGAGACGCATCCGCTATAGGGTCTTGCTGATCGTCACCTTCTGTCAGAACCGTGTAGAAGGCAGTAACAGAGCCATTACCATTCTGCCCATTTCCCGCTCTTTCAACAAGTTGAGGGAGTTTCGAAAATACGGAAGGCGGATAACCTTTGGTCGCCGGTGGTTCGCCAACCGACAATGCAATTTCACGCTGGGCTTGTGCATAACGAGTAAGAGAATCCATTAACAAAAGAACATTCTTACCTTGGTCTCGATAATATTCAGCAATACGAGTAGCTAGCATCGCAGCACGCAGTCGCATTAATGCAGAATCATCAGCGGGAGAGGCCACGACCACTGAACGAGCTAAACCGTCTTCACCCAGAATCTGCTCAATAAATTCCTTTACCTCTCGACCCCGCTCACCAATGAGCGCGACAATAGTAATATCCGCTTCGGTAAAACGCGTCATCATACCCAGTAACATGCTTTTACCCACACCACTACCTGCAAACAACCCCAGACGCTGGCCTTTTCCAACCGTCAAAAGGCTATTGATTGCCTTAATACCAACATCCAATGTATCGGTAATGGGCTTACGTTGTAATGGATTGATGATGCCACCGTGCAAACTCACTGAATCTTCTGCACTAATTGGACCTTTGCCATCCAAAGGCTTCCCCAGTCCATTGACCACTCGCCCCAATAATTCATCACCTACGGGCATTTTACTTTCATCAAGTAATGGCTTCACACGTGCACCAGGGGAAATTCCCTCAATTGCCTCGGTTGGCATCAGATAAGTCAGATCCCCCGTAAAGCCGACCACTTCTGACTCTACCCATCGCTCTTTACCAACTTGTACAGCGCAACGGTCCCCTAAGGCCACGACACAACCTACCGCTTCCATAGTCAGCCCAACCATGCGCGTCACCTTGCCTTCCAGTTGAGGAGAATAAGAGCTGGAAAAAGCATTGGAGAGTTTGGCTAATCTTTCTTCAAGGCTGGCCACTAGTTTGCGTCCTGATCATGTGAGCTTGTCAAATGACGTAATTCTTCATAAACGGCGGCTAAACGTTGTTCAACACGGCCATCAATATGGAAGGACTTTGAGTCCAGCACAAAACCACCACTCACCATAGAAGGGTCTTCTTCAATTTTCAATGCTAGACGTTCTTGGATACCTAACGCTTCTAAGACCGAAATATCATCAGGGTTAAGACGTATACGAATACGTCCTTCAAATTCACCTATTTCATCAAACACTCGAGTAAGCTGTTCTGTTAGGATAACCTGCCCATCTTGCTGCATTTTATGCAAACAAACATTTTCTACCATGCGAATCATAGCTTGATAAATGAGTTGCTCAGCAGCGTGTCGGCTGCTTTCTAGTGGCTGAGAAATCTCTGCGACGACATCCGCCAATAAAGCTTCAACCTGCTCAAGCTGAGCTTTAGCAAGTTCACGGGCTTGCTCACGGCCTTCTTCTATGCCTGCCGCTATACCTTCAGCTTGCCCTTTTTCAAAACCGTCTACTTCACCTTTAGAAAAGCCGCCTTCGTAACCTTTTTTATGACCTTCCTCTTCTCCTTGAATAAAGCCCTCGTCGTAAGCGGCGGATCGGATTTCTTCTAACTGAGAAGCGGTTAGCGGCTCGTATACAAGAGCGTCCTGATCCACTTCTTCTGACGTCACAACGGTATGTCTTTGCACCAGAATCGCTGGACCGCTGGACTCTATCGGATTGGGGTTTTCAAGATGAGGCAATTCCCATCGTTCATAAGCCGTTAGCTTACGATCTTCAGGCTTTTCATTATCCTTATCAGACATAGGCTAACTAAACCATCTGCTCGCCACCACCACCGAGAACGATTTCTCCGTTATCAGCGAGGCGCCTAGCAACTGCCAGAATTTCTTTCTGTGCAACTTCAACTTCACTTACACGAACAGGACCTTTTGCTTCCAAATCGTCTTTCAACATGTCAGCAGCACGGGAAGACATGTTTTTGAAAATTTTCTCCTGCATGTCTGGGTCTGCCCCTTTCAATGCCAGAATCAGAGTTTCAGATTCCACCTCACGCAAGATAACTTGAATGCCTCGATCATCCACGTCTAGTAAGTTATCAAACACAAACATTAGATCTTGAATAGTGTTTGCCAAATCTTCATCCACGTCACGAATGGATTCCATCAATTCGGTCTCCACCGAACTGTCAATAAAGTTCATGATGTTCGCAGCAGTACGCACACCGCCAATGGTAGTCGATTGCGTCGAGTTATTACCGGAGAATTGACGTTCGAGTATGTTGTTTAACTCTTGTAAAGCAGCAGGCTGTACCGTTTCCAATGCCGCCACTCGCAACACAATATCCAAACGCACACGTTCATCAAAATTTGCCAAGATGTCGGCAGCTTGGTCAGGATCAAGATAAGAAATAACAATAGCCTGAATCTGTGGGTGTTCATAACGAATAACGTCAGCGACGGCACGTGACTCCATCCACTTGAGAGTATCTAGACCCGTGGTGTTACCACCTAACAGGATTCGATCAATCAAGCTTCCGGCTTTTTCTTCGCCTAAAGCCTCTCGCAACATATTACGAATATAACCATCAGCACCAAGTCCTAGACCAGTTTGATCACCCACCAACACTAAGAAATCGTCCAAGACTTTTTCTACTTGGTGACGTTGCACATTACTCAATTGCGCCATAGTCTGGCCAATTTTCTGAACCTCTTTAGGCCCCATGTGCTTTAGGATTTGTGCAGCATCAGACTCACCCAGTGACATTAATAGCACTGCAGCTTTTTGAACCGATGTTAGATCTGCACCTTGGCCTGTATCACTCATTTAGTTTTCCATTACCCACTGTTTAACCACTTGCGCAACACGCTCTGGCTCTTCGGCAATCAAGCCACGTATCGCATTAAGTTGACGATCAATTTTTTCAGGTGAACCTGGTACTAATATGTCTTCTGCACTGACCAAAGACACCTGATCATCTGAAATTTCATCCGTTTCATCAGAGAATATAGCGGCTTCGGTATCCTCCGCAACCGCAATCTTATTTTGCTCACTGAGGGTTTTCAAAATCGGACGCACCACGATGAGCAACAAAATGAGCACGAACAAGCCCACTAAGGTTGGTTGCAATAAATTCAAGAACCAAGGCTGCTTATAAAAAGGTGGCTCAACAATTGGCTCTTCAGGATCTGGCAAAGCAAAAGGAGAATTAATCACACTCACACTATCACCACGAGCAGGATCATAACCCACGGCATCACGCACCAATAGTGTCAGACGGCCTAATTCATCGTCACTCCAAGGTGTTCTCACAACGGTAGAAGTATCGGTATCTAGACTGGCCAGATCATCTACCACCACAGCAACCGACAATCGTCGAATAGTACCTTGCTGACGTTTGGTATAACTGATGCTGCGATCTAATTCAAAATTACGTGTGGTTTCTTCTCGAGACTGACCGTTTGTTCCTGTTCCATTACCACCAATGGGTGCACCATTCTCGTCAACCGCTTCCGGCGCAGTGACAGCACCTGGCGGTTGATTAGTTAATGCGCCAGGAATACCACTAGCTGAAACGCCAGCACTACGATTCTCTCTAAGGGTTTGCTCACTTCGCAGGGCCAATAAATCGGGGTTATATTGCTCGTCAGTCTTCTCGATGGCGGTAAAGTCCACATCTGCTGACACCTCTGCTTTGAAACGGCCTTGTCCCACAACCGGACCAAGAATGTTATTAACTCGCTGCAACAACACATCTTCTACTTTGCGAGTATAATCGAACTGCTTACCTGCCACGGACAATTCTGAATCAGAATCCTTCTCGGTAAGCAAGGTACCTCGCTGATCCACCACAGTAACATCTTTATCACTCAATTGAGAGATACTAGATGCAACCAAATTAACAATGGCATCCACCTGACTTCGATCTAAGCGACGCCCCGGATAAAGCTCTAGAAATACAGAAGCGGAGGGTTTTCGAGTATCACGAACAAACACCGACTCTTTAGGGATAGCAAGATGAACCCGAGCCGTTTTAATACTTTGCAAACTTGAGATAGTTCGACTCAACTCGCCTTCCAAACCACGACGATAACGTGTCGTCTCAACAAACTGAGAGGTTCCTAGACCTTGATCTTGGTCCATAATTTCCAAACCAACAATGTTATCAGAAACAATGCCAGAGCCAGCCAATTTTAAACGCGCTTGATGATAATAATCTCCTTCAACTAATAACGCGCCGGTATTTTCATCAAGTTTAAAAGGAATGTTGTTAACACTAAGAATTTCAACTATTTGATCCGCGTTGTAATCCGTAATACTACTTAAGACAGGTTTATAGTCTGGGCCATTAGTCCATAACACAGCAGCCAAACCAATTGCGATAGAGGCAGCTAAGCCGACCATTAAGGCCAGCTGTCGAATCACTGTTAACTTATTGAATCCAGTGACTAATTCTAAATAGAGCTTACGCTCCGATTGTTCTGCAGGGACATTATCCATTAAAAAGCGCCAAGCGGTTTATCTAGCCTAAATCGGCATATTCATGATTTTTTCATACGCATCAACAAGCTTATTTCGTACTTGAGTCATCGCCTCAAAAGACACACTTGATTTTTGTAGGCCAATCATCACTTGTGGTAAATCAACACCTTCATCACCGCGTTCATAAGATTGAGCGAGTTGCGATGCTTCTTGTTGAAGAGAATTTACATTATCAACGGCATTCTTCAGCATTTCTGCAAAATCTGCTCGTTCAACAGCCTGAGCAGCATCCGCATTGCCACCAGGTTGTGCAACCTCTGCCACCCCACTACCGGGTGCTTGAACTTGCGAGCGGAGATCCCTCATTTGGGATAACACTTGATTAATATCAGGTCGACCTGAAATCATGCTCTTCACCTAAAAAATCACGTTATATAAAGTTTAGCATAAAGCTAATTAAAACAAGATACAAAAATCAATCTACGTCGATACCACTTTCACGCATTTTCGCTATCTTATATCTTAAGGTTCGAGGACTGATTCCCAACTTGTCCGCCACTTCCTTACGTTTACCCTTAGCATCAATTAATGCTTGGGCAATAATACGAAACTCATGCTGCTGAACACCTTTACCCAGTATGGAAGCCGCACTTTCTTCTTCCTCATGCACCTCTTCTGAGGTTGTTGGTGCTCCAGCCATCATATCAAAAGCTATGTGCTCGTCGTGTATTTGACCATTTGAACTTAATATCAAGGCACGCTGAATAACATTATCTAGCTCACGAACATTACCAGGCCAAGGGTGCGCTTCTAACTTACTTTGGGCTGAAGGTTTCAACAAAGCCCCTGTTATGCGCATCTTGCCAGCATGTTTGTGCAACAAATGCTCGGCAATGGGTAAGATATCCCCTTTACGTTCTCTAATTGGCAACCATCGTAATGGAAAAACATTCAGGCGATAATACAAATCTTCGCGGAAACCGCCTTCTTTTACGTACTCTGCAAGATCTCGGTTGGTGGTCGCTATGATCCTCACATCCAGCGGAATCGATTTTTTACCGCCAAGACGTTCCACTTCTTGCTCTTGCAGCACTCGTAACAACTTAGCCTGCAAGCCCACATCCATTTCCGTAATTTCATCTAATAGCAAGGTACCGCCATTAGCTTGTTCAAATTTACCTGCTTGCGAAGAAACTGCACCGGTATAAGCACCTTTTTCATAACCAAATAAAATGGCTTCCAACATATTTTCAGGAATAGCGGCACAATTGATGGCCACAAAAGGGGCATTACGACGCGACGATTGGTTGTGAATGTAATGGGCAAGCACTTCTTTACCTGTACCACTTTCACCACACACCAGTACCGTTGAGTCTGTCACAGCCACCCGCTTAGCCAAATCCAATAAAGCTAAACTGGCCGAATCTTTAGCAATCGGCTGACTCGAGGATAAAGAGGTTTGCTTAACCGTATATTTGGCAATAGCATTCAAAAGTTCCTCTTCCTGAAACGGCTTAAGAAGATAATCCACTGCACCGTCACGCATGGCTTCTACCGCATGAGCAATGTCACCATAGGCCGTCATTAACATAATCGGTAATTCTGGATACGTATCAACCACGTGATGCAATAAACCATAACCATCCATGCCGGGCAGATTGACATCTGACACCACCATATCAAATTGCCCATGCTTCAGCGCCAACACGGCTTCTTCAGCACTGGACACCATTTTGCATTGGTAACTTGCCAGCATGAGCGTGTCTTCCAGCGCTTCTGCCAATCCCTTGTCATCTTCGACGATTAATAACTTCACATCCGACATGCTATACCCTTATAAGAGGAATGGTTAAACTGGCCGTTGTCCCAGCCCCTTCTATACTATCAATTTCAAACTGTCCATGATGAGCACGAGCAATGGCCTTAACCACCATCAACCCCAACCCAGTGCCATGCTGTTTGGTTGTCACAAAACCTTCTTGAACATGCTCTAAATGCTGTTTTGACATGCCCACACCACGGTCTTTAAATACGAATTGAACGCCTGCATTTGCTTCTCGCCAAGCCAACTTAACGACACACGCTTGCGCTTGTGAATCTATGGCGTTATTAAGCAAATTTAACAGCGCACCAATCAGCGTTTCCTTATTACATTGAATCACCTGATTCGAAGTAAAATCACTTCCTGAAGCTTCCAAAGTCGCATTTTTTTGTTCGCATACTTCTTCACATTGGCTTATCAATTCATCAATAAACTCATTAATAGATAAGGTTTCATCCAATTTAATTTCACTACGTGAAAAAATCAGCATATCACGAATTTGCTTTTCGATATTAGCTAATCTATCCACCAGTTTATTGGCAAAATTTTGACGCATTACTGGCGCCAAATCCGCTTTTTGTAAATGCCCAGCATACAAAGAAGCCGAGGATAATGGTGTTCGTATTTGATGTGCTAAAGCGGCTACCATTTTTCCCATATTGGACAGTCGCTCATGATGATTAAGCTTCTTTTGCAACAAGTAGGCTTGCGTTAAATCCACCAAGATCACCAATTGACCCGGCACATTTCCCAAAGAGGCCGTTTCCACACGCACTCTTCGACCAGTCACCATAGTCACATCATGACCATCGTCTTCTTGAGGTCGGAAGCTAAGTGGTACCACTTCTCCCCAAGACTGTCCAATAAGAGGCAAGTTAAAAAGTTTTTCTGCTACCGGATTTGCCATCACAATCAGGCCTTCCTCGTTTAGCAGCAACACCCCAACTGGCATGGATTCAAACAATTGCTGAAACTGCAACACCAGCACACGGTTTTTATCTTGTTCCTGTCGCTTATCCTGCTCCACTTGCTCTAACTGCTGATGCAAACGCGCCACTTCTTGCTGCAAATCAAGATAAGATTTTGTCAACACATCGGAAGATTCAGAGAAAGCCTTAAAAGCGGCTTTTAATTCCGCTATTTCTTCATCTTTAGTCACTAAAACTCCGACTTATCAATATTGTAACGACGCATTTTTTCAATCAAGGTAGTACGCTGTATCTGCAAATTTTGCGCCGCTTTTGATACCACCCCTTGGGTAGAGACTAAAGCCTGACGAATCAGAAGCGCTTCCAAATGACGGACATGCAAGTTCAAATTCACCCCTGAAGCCTGAGGAAAGGTATGCAATTGTTTAATTTCTTTTAGAATGGAAGAAAAAGCTTGGGAACGCCAGGGCAAAGGGCAAAACCAAACATTTTCAACTTCGGTAACCAATGTATCCTCTCGCAACGAAATGACTGGAATCATTTCGTCTAATTCAAATGATTCAACTTGACGACCAAGTACCGCAAAATCCGGCAAATCAAACGCCGTTAGAGACGTGCTGTGCTCAATACCAATAAAAGTTAATATACTGGAAACACTGGATATTTCGTCGTTATTTAAACCACATAACCAAGCCTTCACCTTAGCACCCCAATTATCACCTTATTATCGTGCATTTATATCTCGTATTAATGCGCTTTTATCCAAGACTTTCAAGCATTAAGAAAAAATTATAAATTTGAGAGTAAGTTATCAAACTCTTGCTCAACAACTTCAACACTTTGAGCATATGACAACTCCCCCATTAATGGTGCAGGCAAGATGCTCTTTAAAGTTTGCAGATTTTCTTCGTAGCAAGGCATTTGAGAATCAGCGCTGTTAGCGACCCAACCTGCTAAATTCAAACCATCACGGATAATGGACTCTGCCGTTAAAACGGCATGATTAATACAACCTAACTTCATATTCACTACAAGGACAACAGGATAACCGAGTGATCGAGCGACATCAGACAGCATTTCTCTATCATTTAGTGGTACTCGCCAGCCACCAGCACCTTCTACTAAAGCCAGTTCATGTGGTAACAACAAAGCACCTTTTATAAAACCCTCTAAACGCGCAGCAGTGACCAATCTTTGTTCTTGTTGTGCTGCAATATGAGGGGCAATAGCCGCCTCCAACAAAACAGGGTTCACTTGTTCATAGGCCAACTGCACACTGTTTGCTTGCATAATTTGATGAGCATCTTGATTACGCCATGCGCCCTCTATCATTTCCGCTCCTGCCGCCACAGGCTTTAACCCCATAGCCTTTAAACCTGCTCGCTTGGCTGCTAACAATAAACCAACGGTAAAATAAGTTTTACCTGCGTCCGTGTCGGTTCCCGTCACAAAAAAACGTTTTTTCACACTAACCTCTTTATTCAATTCGCTCGCTTTTGCGCCACCACAAAAGCCACTTGATAACTAAGCGGAATACCTTCTGGCTGACGTTGCTTTTCATAAGCCTGTAAAAAACGCTTCCAAGTAGAAGGTGACATGACACTTTGCTCTGCCCCGACCATACTGGCACCGACCTTACGCAATGAGGCTACAGCTTGCTCAGGACTATCAAACCACATACGCACTGTGTCGTGACAAAGGGACTCTAGATGCCAACCCTCTTGCTCTAGATAATCTTGAAGGACTTGCCGAGGGACGTATTGATGCACATGATTTGTTTCATCAACACCTTGCCAGGCCAAATCAATTTCAGGCATAGAATCTGACAAGAGTGTGGTAAAAACAAAATAACCATGCTGTTGGCTGGCTTTATATAAAGCCTGAAAAAGCGCATTTGGTTGCAAACACCATTGCACAGCCAAATTAGAAAAGACCAATGACAAGCTAGCTTTGGCAAAGGGCAAAGACTCTGCATCAGCACACAAATAATGGATTTTATGAGCAAGATCAGGACAATCTTGCTGCACACGCTGGCGAGCTTGCAATAGCATGCTACTTGACAAGTCCAACGCCAAACAATGAGAAAAACTATGCTGTGTTACCAATAATGGCAAAGCCGCTCCCGTACCTGAGCCTAGATCAACTATCCGATCAAAATTCTGATTTGGAAGCATAGCAAGTAATCTATGCATTACTTCTAACTGGAATTGAGCATAACGATCGTACCCCACAGCAGCACGATCAAAGCGTTTTGCGAGCTGCTTTTTAAAAGCCGCCGCAGAAGTCATATCAGGGGTTATTAGCATTGATAAAATTTTCAACCATTTGCACACATGTGGCTTCATCTTCTAAAAACGCCTGATGAGCACATTCCGGCAAGACTAAACTCTGCTGTAAAGGATTCACCTCAAGCTGCTGCAAACAGTGAGCTGATACTAAGGCGTCCCGTCCACCGAATAGATGCAAATTCGGTACATCCAATAAAAACAATTCGCGACGCACATCCAAGGTTTTCAACAAACGCAAACCACCTACCAACGCAGCTTTATTAAGATTATTCATTGGCAACAAAGCTTGTAGTTGCTTCACCAATGCTCTCTCGTTCTTTGCTCCCTTGGATTGCAATGTCACAAAGCGTTTTAGACCTTGTTCAGGCTGCTCAGCGATAAGATTGGCAAAGGCATCAAAATCCGCAAGAGACATGGCATGACCCCAACCGTCTCGCTCTACAAAGCTTGGCGCACTTGAGAAGGTAATCAAACCTTCAACACAGCTGGATCGACGAGCCGCCACATAAGTCGCTATCATGCCTCCAAGTGACCAACCCAACCACCACGCACTATTTGGTGCCACTGCGATAAGTTGCTCTGATAAGGCGTCAATGTCGTAATTTGGACCAATACGTGTTTTTGAAATCCATTGCTCGTCCAATGAAATACCCGGCAAGTTCGCTACAACGACGTAAAAATGGCCACTCAAACTTTTCGCAAAATCCGCCATAACTTCTTTCGGCATGGCCCATCCAGACACCATAAATATGGCTTGTTTAGACTCGTCACCAAAAGCTTGGGTTTCAATAGGTGTGCGCATCTTGTCCCTCAATTATTTAGCCGTTAATACTCGCTCAAGTGCATCACATAATAACACTAAATCTTGCTTGGAGTGTCCAGCGCTCAGGGTAATTCTCAATCTCGCTTTGCCCTTTGGAACCGTAGGTGGGCGAATCGCCGTACACCAAATAGCGGATGCTTTAAGCTGCTCGCTTACCGCTAAAGCAGTCGCACTGTCACCTATCACTATGGGCTGAATCCCTGTCTTAGAAGGCATCAAATCGACTGGCAAATCTGACATACGCTGACGAAAATAAACAATATGCTCTGCTAACACTTCTCTTCTTTGTTGGCCTTCATCTGAGCAAATCAACTCAAGAGCTGCCAAACTTGCACCAGCAGTGGCAGGAGACATAGAAGTGGTATAAATATATGGGCGCGCGAACTGAGTTAAATAGTCAGCAAAATCATTATTTGTGGCCACAAAAGCCCCTGCTGTACCAAATGCCTTACCAAATGTCCCAACTAATATTGGCACTTGCTGCATGCCCAAATTATACAGCGCTAAACTACCTCGTCCTTGCGCTCCCAAACAGCCTAATCCATGAGCATCATCTACCATCAAAGTCCAATCTAACTGCTCAGCCAAAGATGACAGCTTATCCAATGGCGCAATGTCCCCATCCATGCTAAATACGCCATCAGTCACTAGTAAACCTGATTGCAGCTCTTTACGCATACGCTGCTCGGCACTGGCTGCATCAGCATGCAAATATCGACGCAGTGGCGCCTGCGCCAATTGTGCGCCATCAATTAACGACGCATGATTCAATTTATCCTGTACCACAGGTCTTTGTTTGCTGGCTAACGCCGAGATCACGCCCAAGTTCGCCATGTACCCTGTACTGAATAGCATAACCCTTTGATACCCAAGCCAATCCGCTAACGCCTCTTCTAATGCCTGGTGAACCCCTAGATGACCCGACACCAAATGAGAAGCTCCACCACCGACGCCATATTCGCTGGCGCAAGATTGCATGGCTTTAATAAGGTAGGGATGATTGGCCAAGCCAAGATAATCATTTGAACAATAGGCAGTGTAGGCTTGCCCTTGAATCTGAGTATGAGGAACCTGAGGACTGTCTAGTGTAACAACTTGCCTCATTAAATTGCCTTGACGTCTCTCATCCAGAGCCGCCAAGACCCAGTCAGGCGTATTAGACACTGGCTTCATAGAATAGCTTAGCGTCTTCTTGTTTAGCTGCTTGCGCAGTAATGGCTTCTACCATCTCTTCGTCTGAGTGCTCTTCACGCTTTTCAGGATTGATGCCCAATTTTGCGAATAACGCCATGTCTTTATCCGCTTCTGGGTTACCTGTAGTAAGCAGTTTTTCACCATAGAAGATAGAGTTAGCACCGGCCATGAAACATAGAGATTGCGTTTGCTCACTCATGCCCTGACGTCCTGCCGACAAACGCACATGGGACTTCGGCATAATAATACGTGCCACAGCAATGGTTCGAATGAATTCAAAGGTATCTAAATCGTCTACATTTTCAAGGGGTGTGCCTTCTACTTTCACCAACATATTAATGGGCACACTTTCAGGATGAGGCTGCATTTGAGATAACTGTCGCAATAAGCCAACACGATCTTTTTGCTCTTCCCCCATCCCCATAATGCCACCACAGCATAACTTAATGCCAGAATCCCGCACACGAGATAATGTGTCTAATCTATCTTGATAACTACGAGTGGTGATGATGCTGTCATAAAATTCAGCCGAAGTATCTAGATTGTGGTTGTAATAATCCAAACCCACTTCTGACAAACGTTTCGCCTGATCATCGTTCAGAGTTCCCAAAGTCACACAAGACTCCAAACCAAGAGACTTAACACCTTTGATCATCTCCAACACATAAGGAAAATCTTTCTCGGAAGGGTGTTTCCAAGCCGCTCCCATACAAAAACGGCTAGCGCCTTTTTCCTTCGCTAAAGCAGCTTCTTCCAGCACTTTTTGCACTTCCATGAGTTTTTCTTTCTCTAACTCAGTATTGTAATGACCGCTCTGAGGACAATATTTACAATCTTCTGGACAAGCGCCCGTCTTAATTGACAAAAGGGTACTGACTTGCACTTCATTAGGAGTAAAATTCTCTCTATGGACAGTCTGAGCACGGAACATCAAATCCATAAAAGGCAAATCAAATAAAGCTTTCACCTCGGCATGAGTCCAATCATGACGAGGCTCACTAGATAAAGTGGAAGTGGTGTTAGTTAGTGACCCTGTGTTATTAACAGACATAATTCCCTCAGACATAAAATATTTGGAGCAATACTAATGGACTGGAAATTGCTGTCAACTACTAAAATCGACAAGGTTTACCTTAGTGTATTTTTTAACCTGTGCTATTTATGCCAGAAAAAGCAGGCTTTCCCAATCTGTTTACATTGCCGCAGTGGGTTTGAAAAGAACATTACCTGCTGTCAAAAATGCCGTAAGCCATTTGCTTCACAACACCCTGAAGAACAAAGACTTGTGTGCGGTGAATGTCAAATAAAACCACCCAGCTACGACACATGCTTTGCCCCCTATCTCTTTACTGGCAGCATGCGCACATTAATTCATCAAACCAAATTCCACCAACAAGTGCACTTTATTCGCCCATTGGTGCATCTACTTAGTGAACACCTTCTGAAAGCTTATCAGAATCAAGCTTGGCCAAAACAATTACTTTTCGTTCCAAGCCACCCCAAACGCATTCGCGAAAGAGGCTTCTGCCAGACACAATTGATCACCAAACAGCTTGAACAAGAATTACGACAACAAACTCAAAACGCACCTCGACTGCCGACCTATAACCCAATCCACAAAATACAACACACAGAAGCACAGCACTTACTTAAACGCAAAGATCGCCTTAGTGCACCAGGCAATAGCTACCAAATCCTTCAACCTATCGCCGAGCATATAGCCTTGGTTGACGACGTCATGACAACAGGTAGCACGATAGAAGCAGTATGCCAATCACTTAGGCAAGCTGGTGCAAAACACATCGATGTTTGGATTATTGCCAGAACAGCGGACAGATAAAAGTGAACTCTGGTCATTTTGTGCTGCTTTGTTTAGTATTCCGGCAGATTCAGCAAAGGCACTTTTTCATGCAAACCAAGCGCACCACACAAGACTATCTTGACCTCGACAAACAGTTACTCTGGCACCCCTACACTTCGATGAGCCACCCAAGCCCCCAATTTTTGGTTGAAAAAGCCGAAGGATGTGAAATTACCTTGAGCACAGGTGAGTGTTTAGTCGACGGCATGTCTTCTTGGTGGAGCGTCATTCATGGCTATAACAACCCCACGATAAATCAAGCCATTGAGGAGCAATTAAAACAGTTTTCACATGTGATGTTTGGTGGACTGACCCATAAACCGGCCATCAAGTTAGGGGAGAAACTCATTGAAATAACACCCGAGCCATTACAGCGAGTCTTTTTCTCAGATTCAGGCTCGGTTTCCGTTGAAGTAGCCCTAAAAATGGCCATTCAATATTGGCACACGCAAGGCAAGGCAAGTAAACAATTCTTTGTCACTCCGCGCAGCGGCTACCATGGCGACACCTTTGCTGCTATGTCTGTTTGCGATCCTGAAAATGGTATGCACAACCTTTTCACAGACGCTTTAACACAACAATTTTTTGTCTCACCTCCACCAACAGGACTCCATACACCAATAGATGAAAATTACATTGCCGAAATACGTGACATGTTTTCACAGCACCATCAAAAAATTGCCGGTTTCATCATTGAGCCTGTCGTGCAAAATGCTGGCGGCATGCGCTTCTATAATCCTGACTATCTAAATACCATTCGCGCTTTATGCGATGAGTTCGATATCTTATTAATTTTCGATGAAATCGCCACTGGCTTTGGTCGAACAGGCAAACTCTTTGCCACAGAACATAGTCAAATTTGCCCCGATATTATGTGCATTGGCAAAGCCTTAACAGGCGGATATATGACACTGGCAGCCACCTTAACCAATGATAAGGTAGCGCTTGGCATCAGTGAGAAAGACGGTGTGTTCATGCATGGCCCAACTTTTATGGCCAACCCACTAGCCTGTAGTGCAGCAAACGCCAGCTTAAAACTTTTACTGGAAGGAGCTATCACAGAGCAAGTTAAGCAATTGGAACTCTGGTTAAAAACCTCATTAGAACCCTGCGAAACCCTAGACCAAGTTAAGGAGGTTCGCTGTTTGGGTGGCATTGGAGTGGTCGAGCTGAAAGAAGCCGTCAGTCTTCACAACATACAGCCTAAGTTTGTTGCTCAAGGCGTATGGATACGGCCCTTTGGCAAACTTATTTATCTAATGCCTCCTTATGTCATAAGCAAACATCAGGTTGAGCAGCTTGGAAAAGCCATTTATCAGGTTATCCAAGATAAATAAAAAAGCCCCCTAGCTCTTATTACACAGCTAAGGGGCTTTCAATAAGAGCTATATAAATGCTTATTGCTTCATACGTTCAGCAAGATTTCCTTGCTCATAAGCTTCTTCTTCAATATGCGTGATATTTAACACAATATTTTCAGCTCGTTCTATGCTGTTTACGCTCAACTCATCCACAGTCGTCATTCTTTCATTTAAGTTACGCGCAACATTCGCTTGACCTTCAGAAGACACATTAATTTGCGCGGTCATCTCTACTATACGTTGTACTGAGATTTCTATTTCACTCATCTTTTCAGCCACTTGATTGACACTATTCACCCCTTCCTGAGCCACCAAGGTGCCCTTATCTATGGTTTGGGTGACTTCAGCAGTGTGCTTCTTCAAGGCTTCAGTCATACCATGAATGCTTTGCGTGGCAGTTTGCGTTCTAATGGCAAGCGCTCTTACCTCATCGGCAACCACTGCAAAGCCGCGCCCCGCTTCACCAGCGCGCGCAGACTCAATCGCAGCATTAAGCGCAAGTAAGTTTGTTTGTTCTGCAATATCACTAATGGAGTGAACCAATTCGTTAATTTTGTCGCTTTCTTCTGCCAGAATGGACACCACCTGTTTGGCATCAGCAATTTCACGATACACCTGATCAATCGTCGTTCCGGTTTGCTGCGCCAAATGACGGCTTTGTTGCGTCAAACCACCCACCGCCTCAGTCGCATCGACTGCTACCTGAATGTGAGACGCCACTTGAGTCACACTAGTCAACAATTGCGAGCTGGCAGCCACCACATCCTGAAAAGTCGTACGCTGCTTAGTAAAGTTTGCTAAGTTGTTAGTAACGCTGGCCTTAGCAGCGGAGGCACGTTTACTAAGATGATTAGCACCTTCTTTTAGACGATAGCGAAATGTATGCGCTGCAGCTTCTTGATGGATTTTTTCAAAACGAATGGCAGCTTTAGCTCCCACAGAATGGCAATACAAATATTGACCAATAGGGTTTCTCGCTTCTTCAGAGAGTACAGACACCAAACGCCGCACAGATTGAGCTTGAGAGTAAACATAACCTGCCCCCAGCAAAGCCACGACTATTGCCAATACTTGATAAATAATATTATCAGTGAACAAAGCAAGCACCGCCAAAAGAGCAAATGCCAAGATGGCAGGCCAAATAGCGTTGGCAAAATGCGATGCACTCTTTACTCGCCAAGGCAGCAAACTTTTACCCGCATTAATTCTGTCATACATGTTTTGCGCATGGTGCTTTTCAACTTGCGAGGCTTTGCGGCGCACTGATTCATAACCAATGACTTTATCACCATCCAAGAGCGGACTGACATGAGCACTCACCCAGTAATGATCGCCATTTTCACAGCGATTCTTTACTATCCCCATCCAACTATGCCCTCGTTTAAGGTTTGCCCACATATCCGCAAACACGGCTGAAGGCACATCGGGATGACGGATAATATTGTGCGGCGCACCTATTAAGCTGCCCTCATCATAACCAGCCACTTTACAAAAAGCCTCATTGACAAAAGTGATTCGCCCTTTTACATCCGTACTAGACACCAAAATATCGCTTTCAAGAAAGTCATTCTCCTTTCCAGTTATAGACATTTTACGCATCTTCATCCCTCGATTTTTGTTATTTTTTCTGCCAATAGATATCAGTGGCTATCTCTACTCATCATCAAAGTCGCGATAAGCGTCCGGCGCTAAGTCCTCAAAGCGGGTAAACTTACCTACGAAAGCGAGGCGACAGGTTCCTATCGGGCCATTACGCTGCTTACCTATGATAATTTCAGCAATACCTTTGTGAGGCGTGTCTTCATGATATACCTCATCACGATATACGAATGAAATCACATCAGCATCCTGCTCGATCGCACCAGATTCCCGCAAATCCGAGTTCACTGGACGTTTATTAGGACGATTCTCAAGGCTACGATTAAGCTGGGACAAAGCCACCATAGGACATTCCATCTCTTTAGCGATGGCCTTTAGAGATCGAGAAATCTCCGAAATTTCATTGGTCCGACCTTCGGTAAAGCCTGGTATCTGCATCAACTGCAAATAGTCGACCATGATCAAGGCAACGCCGCCGTGCTCTCGAGCGATTCGACGCACACGAGAACGCATCTCTGTTGGACTAATACCACCTGTATCATCGATGAATAACTTTCGGTCTTTGAGCATTTTAACCGCGGACATCAGCTTGTCCCAATCTTCTTGAATCAACTGACCTGAACGCATACGGGTTTGGTCAATTCGACCGAGTGACGACAACATACGCATCATTAATTGTTCGGCCGGCATCTCCAAACTGAATACGATAACAGGTAAATCACTGATCATCGCGGCATTTTCTACCAAGTTCATGGCAAAAGTGGTTTTACCCATAGAAGGACGACCCGCTACGATGACCAAATCCGCTGGCTGTAAGCCAGCCGTCATGGCATCTAGGTCGGTGAAACCTGTACTCAATCCGGTAATGGCGCCATCTTGGTGATATAATTCATCAATCTTATCCACCGTCGCACTAAGAATATCAGAGGCAATTCGGGGGCCGCCCTTTTTCTCACCACCTTCAGCTATTTGGAATATTTTTCGTTCTGCCTCATCAAGCACTTCTGCCGCTGTCATACCCTCTGGATGAAAAGCACGGGAAGAAATTTCATTGGTGGTGCTAATAAGGCGACGCAGTACCGAGCGCTCTCGAACAATGTCTGCATAAGATGCAATATTAGACGCACTTGGCGTGGCTTCAGCAATCTCAATCAGATACGCCATACCACCAATGGACTCTAAATCACCACGCTTATCTAAACGCTCGCCTATGGTCACCACATCCACAGGTTCAGATTCATCCGCCAATCTCGCGATAACCGAAAAGATAAGCTTGTGTTCGGGTCGATAAAAATCATCCGCTATGACCAGCTCAGACACTTTTTCCCAAGCTTGTGGGTCCAGCATCAAACCACCAACCACAGAACGCTCAGCTTCGATTGAATAGGGAGGCAGCTTTATTGCCGCTACTTCTGAATCGTCTAATTGCACGCAACAACACCTGTAAGAAAAGGTAAAAAAACAAAAGATTAGCTTATCATGGCAATAAAAAAAGGGCATCTCGCAAACTGCAAGATGCCCTTTTTTTTGACAAATAATTTCGCTTAGTAAATTATTCAGCAACCACTGCTAGTGTCACAGTAACAACAACTTCAGAGTGAAGTTGCAAATCGATCTCGAAAGAACCTGTATGGCGGATTGAGCCTTCAGGTAGACGAACTTCTGCTTTAGCCACTTCAACTTCTGCAGAAATCGCTTCCGCGATGTCACGTGTACCAATGGAACCAAACAGCTTACCTTCGTCACCAGCATTTGCTGTAATGGTGAAAGTTTTGCCTTCTAGTGATTGCGCACGTGTTTCAGCAGCCGCTTTACGCTCTGCCGCCTGAGCTTCAAGTTCAGCACGACGCTCTTCAAAGCTAGCCAAGTTAGCTTTTGTAGCCATTACAGCTTTTTTGTTTGGAATCAAAAAGTTACGAGCGTAGCCTGGTTTAACAACTGCAACGTCACCAATACCGCCTAGCTTGTTTACTTTGTCGAGTAGAATAACTTCCATCTCGATCACCTCTATTTAATCATTCGCTATCATTTGAGTTGGACGCTTTATCTTGGATTTTAGAACGTATATCGACAAAACTGTCTATCACACTAAGTGCCACTAACAGATTGGCAAAATACACATTCAGGATAAAAAATCCCACCAAATAAAATGCGATCAGTCCAACAATCCCAATTTCTTTTTTTGCTAAAATACCGTGTACTAATGCAAGGCCAGGTAAAACCAATGCTGGTACAGCCGCCAGAGACAACACGCTAAATGCACCCCCAACACTTTCACCAATTAAAATCATAGCGCCCAGCACTAGACTGAATGCCAAAGGCATTCTTAATTGATGAAACTCTGTACGCAAACCACCAGGGTTGTAAAGTGCTGCCTGCCATTTTCTAGCCAGTAATAACGCTAATACCGCAATCACTGCTTGAAAAATGGATACTGCCATTACCGCTTGAGTAAATATGGCTGATCGAGCAGGAACCTCTACCCCTTCTCGCTGCAAAACCGTTTCAACTAAGTCAACTGCAAAGTTCATCACGTTTGCCATGAGCAGTGGCTGAATCAGGGTACTGATACAGGCAATAAAACTGCCGATCAACAACACCCAACTCCATGACGTTGTGCGCCTTAATATATAAGCTAACAAAGTCACGTCCAGCATTACCATTAATGCCGTTGCATCCCCTTGCAGCATCCAGATCACTAAACCCGGTAAACAGCCCCAAGCGAAAACAGATATTCCTTCTTTAACACCTTTACGAAGTACCACTAGACCTAAAATGGCCGCAGCCAACCAGAACATGACAGGGATCAAACCAAACACCATAACACCAATAATGGCATTAAGACGTTTCTGCATTACCCATTTGGCTAAACCGCTCATTAGTGTACTTCTAGCCTATTAATTAAAGTGGCTGTCAGTGTAAGGAAGTAAAGCAATATAGCGAGCGCGTTTGATTGCAGTCGCTAGCTGACGCTGGTAACGAGCCTTAGTGCCAGTGATTCGGCTAGGTACAATTTTACCAGTTTCAGTAATGTAACCTTTAAGTGTGTCTAGATCTTTGTAATCGATCTCTTTAACGCCTTCTGCTGTAAAACGGCAGAACTTACGACGACGGAAAAAACGAGCCATGAGTGTCTCCTAATTCAAATAGATTAATCTTCAGATTCTTCAACAGTTTCTGCAGCAACTTCAGCATTACGTTCTTCACGCTGTGGTGCAGAACGACGCTCTTCGCGACCTTCAGAAGCCTTGATAGGAGAAACAGCAGTAACCGCTTCTTTACGACGGATCACCATGTTACGGATGATGGCATCGTTGTAGCGGAAAGTGTCGTTTAGTTCAGACAAAACACTTTCAGAACACTCAACGTTCATTAGAACATAGTGTGCTTTATGAATTTTGTTGATTGGGTAAGCAAGCTGACGACGACCCCAATCTTCGAAACGGTGCACTTGACCACCATCTTCAGTGATTAGGTTAGTGTAACGCTCAACCATTGCTGGTACTTGCTCGCTTTGATCTGGGTGAACCAGAAAGACGATTTCATAATGACGCATTTAAGCTCCTTATGGGTTCTTAGTCTCCACGCTTCCCCTGTTAAAAGCTGTGAGACAAGGAGTATTGATTTACAGGGACGCGAATTATATAGCAGAACTGATTAAGAAGTAAACGTATTTAAAGACTATTTACGACACCCTAGGCAAAGCGAATTCGACCGTTTTACAGGTCTAGTAAAAGAACATAAAATCATGCCATCTTTTACTGTTTTTTATTACGGATTATAGGGAACGAATACATGAATTGTCGCTCATTTCAGCCTTCTTTAAGCGTCGTTGCCACTTGTCTATTATTGACATTTTCGGCCTCAAATCATGCCGCTGGAAGCATTGGTATTATGGGCGCTTTGTCCGAATCTATCTACACAGATACTGACTCAGATGCGCAAGCCTTACCCAACATATCCTATGAAGGAGAGCGTTTTTATTTCAAACTCCCTGAAATTGGCTACCATGTGATCCCCGAGAGCAAAATGCAGGCCTTATCAGTAGGACTATCTTATCAATCTGCTGGTTTTGATCCTGATGATTCAGATAACAGCGACATACGTCTTCTTGATGAGAGAGACGATAGTGTGATGGCATTTGCGGAATACCGCTTTGGCTTATTAAACACGCAAATAGCCCAAGACATAAGCGGAGAGCATGATGGTTACTCTGTTCAACTGTCCATTGGTCTTCCTCTTCCATCTGGTAACTGGGTATTCATTCCCTCTATTAGTCATCAGTACACCAGCAGTCAAATGAGTCAACATCTGTATGGAGTTTCTCAGGCAGAATCGAATCGTACATCAGGACGTCTAAGCGCCTATCAAACCGGTTCAACTTCGCAGAATAGTATTGGCCTAAGAAGCATTTACAAAGCATCTCAACAAACCAATCTGATGCTCGCTATTAATCATACTGTCTACAGTGACAGCGTTTTTAACAGCCCAATTGTGGATAAACGAAGAAAAACCTCTTTCCTTGCAGGGATTATTTACAACTTCTAAGGCCAAACTTTATGCGCCCATTAAGCAATAACACCAAAGCATTGCTCTTTGGTCTGCTCACTGTGATTTTATGGTCAACCGTCGCCACAGCCTTTAGTTTGTCTCTTAAAAGCTTGACCCCCACACAACTTTTACTCATAGCTTGCGGGATGTCCTTGGTTTTTTTACTTTGTTTGCTGACCCTGCAAGGTAACCTTGGCGAATTAAGAAAAGCGGCCATATCTTCTTGGCGCACTTCTTTGTTTTTTGGCACCATCAACCCTTTTATTTACTACCTTATTCTTCTAAAAGCCTACCAAATTTTACCTGCACAAGAAGCCCAGGCTATCAATTACACTTGGGCCATCACCCTTAGCTTTATGGCTGTGCCAATTCTAAAACAAAGCCTTCGCTTACCAGATTACATCGCCGCAGCCAGCTGCTATTTTGGAGTGTTGTATATTTCCACCCGAGGCGAGGTGAGCTCTTTGGAGTTTTCGAATTTGGTAGGTGTGGGTTTTGCTCTATTCAGCACATTTATTTGGGCGCTTTATTGGTTACTTAACACCAAAGACACACGCCCAAGCCAAATTGGTCTCACTCTTAATTTTGCTTTTGCCTTGCCCATCATCTTTGTTTACGCAGCCGTCACTGGTGAATTAAGCAATTTAAAAACCGAAGGTATTTGGGGCGCCATCTACATAGGCTTATTTGAAATGGGGCTAAGCTTTGTTTTATGGAATCACGCCCTAAAACTCACTAGCAACACCAGCCAAGTCGCCAATCTCATCTTTTTGGCTCCCTTACTTTCTATTATTTGGCTTTCTCAACTTGCCAACGAACTAATTTTACCCTCGACCCTGATCGGCTTAGCCTGTATTTTATTCGGCCTTTTCATACAAAACTGGGCCAAGCGCAACAAAGCCTAAAACAAAAATAAAGGAACCTTTTATGCCTGCATTTGTGTATTTGCTACTGCCTATTTTATTCTGGTCTGGCAACTATATTTTAGGACGCATGACTGTTTCCAATGGTGTCGACCCCTATAGCATTTCTTTCCTTCGTTGGTCCTTAGCCTGCTTGATAATACTGCCATTTGCCTATCAAAAGCTTTACCAAGAGAGACATATTATCCGCCAACACTGGCCCTTGTTAGCACTCTTTGGCTGGTTAGGCATCTGTAACTACAATCTTTTTTTGTACATAGGCCTTACTTCCACCACAGTCACCAATGCCGTATTACTCAACTCCATCATGCCAGTGATGATTCTCATCGCAGCACGCATTATTCTAGGCAGCACCACCAACAGGATACAAAACACGGGAATATTGGTGTCCACCCTTGGTGCTGTGATCATAGTTAGCCGCGGTAGTCTCGACACCTTATTACATTTAACTGTCTCTACTGGAGATCTATGGATTCTCACCGCTGCAGTCAGTTGGGCAATTTATTCCGTGATGATTATTCGTCGACCTAAAGACATGTCCTTGATTGGTTTTTTTGCCTGTACTGCCATCATAGGCACATTGGTTCAAGCACCACTATTCTTCTTATTTGCTGAGAGCAGCCTCAGCGATTTACATGCTAAAGACTGGGGAAGCATAGCTTATATGGGCGTATTCGCTTCCATTGGAGCCTTTTTATGCTGGAACATTGGCATTCAGAAATTAGGCGCAGCAACCGCTGGCCACTTCATTCACTTATTACCCGTCTTTAGTATCATCCTATCCGTTTTGCTATTAGGCGAACGTTTATTCCAGTTCCATTTTATTGGCATTGCTCTGATTTTTTCCGGCATCCTGATTGCTACTGTACTCAATAATCAAGTGTCTAAACCTAAATCAAGTGAATAGATTAACCTCGATTACGTGCGATGCGAGTGCTGATCAGAATACTCATAAAAATCAGCACTACGCCCATTACAGCAAACTGATCGGGCACATGTCCCCAAATAACCCAGCCCCAAAAGCCACTGAAAACAACGCCGATGTAACTAACCGGTGACACCATACTGGCAGGTGCATAGGTATAGGCTTTGTTATACAAAAACATACCAACATATAAGGTAACAGCCACCACAGCCACCCAAGGCCAAACGGACATAGGTAACAATAGGCTATCTCCTTGAGAAAAAACTAAGGGTAAAGACAAAACACAGGACACCAAAAAATACACCAGTAAGGTTTCTTCGCCTGATACCTCATGCGACAACATTCGTGTAGTCACCATAGACAAAGCCAAACCAACAGCAGACACAAATCCCACCAGATGCCAAGGATTAATATGGTCCGGCGTGGGCTGAATCACCAAAGCAACCCCAATAAAGCCAATAATCAAAGGCAGCCAACGAGCTCTTGGAATGCGAATGCGATGAATCACCAACACCACAAAAGGCACACATAGAGGTGCACAGGTACGCAATAAAGAAGCTTCTACCAACGGAATATGATTGAGAGCCCAATAATAAAATAGAAAGCCAATGAAACCGCCGAAACTACGCAATAAATGAATACGCCATACCGTCCAAGGTCGCTTTTGCCATTTACCACGCATTTGAGGCAGTAAAACCAAAACGCAAAACAAACTTTGCCAAAAGACTAAACTTGAAACTGCGATGTAGGTTTGCGCCTGCTTAGCTGCTACTGCAGTGACCGACATAATAAAAGCATACGCAATGGTCGCTAAAATACCCTTTTTAATCAGTTCCCTATCGTCCAACATCGGAAGCCTCATGCAAATAATAGATGGTCGCCATATGTACTGAATTATTCGTCTTTTGTCGAGGTATTTGCACGCCCAAGGTAACGCTCAAAAGCGACATGATCTTGTCTCCCCTGCAACACTTCCATTGTGTCATGCGCCGCCACTTTACCTGATTCAATTATCATGACTTTTCCTCCCACTAAGCTTGCCTCACTGGGCAAATGGGAAACCAACAAGGTCGTCAAAGTCAAACTCTCTGTTACTTCTTTCACCAGAAACAGCATTTCCTCACGTAATACTGGATCCAGCGCACTAAAAGGTTCATCTAATAGTAAAATAGGCTTGTTTCGCACCATGACTCTGGCAATGGCAACTCGTTGCGCCTGACCACCAGAAAGCGCTTGCGGATATGACTTGGCTTTTTCTATCAATTGAGTTTGCTCTAAAGCCCAATATACTTTCTCTTGCTGTTCCGGGGTCAATCGCAAGCTGGAAACAAGGCCAATAGCAACATTTTGCCAAACCGTTAGCTGAGGAAACAAATTATCACTTTGAAATAAGGTTGAAATCGGTCGATCATAAGCAGGCAAATTTGATAGAGACATTTGATTGAATAACAGCTGACCTTTACCTTGTAAAAAACCACCAATTAAATGCAATAAGGTACTTTTACCTTCTCCACTCCCACCAAGTAAAGTAGTCATACCAGTCTCTATTTGTGCTTGATAATGGGCGTGAAAATCTTCCCAATGATACTCGAGATTAAGATCAAGCATGCTGACGACCTCCAATGATTCGACCACTTAAGACGAATAACAACAAACAGAGTAAAATTAACACCACCGCCACACAAGCGCCTTCCTCAAGCCGATAATTGCCAATTAATTGGAACAAATACAAAGGCAATGACACCATCCCTTGACTACCAAACAAGGCAATCACCCCCATATCCCCAAGAGATAACACCAACGCAAAGGCAAAACCTTGGGCTATACAAAATTTTTGCACTGGCCATTCCAGTTTCCAGCGCTGCCATCTTGCCACTCCTAAACTGCTGTATAAGTTACGATAACGTCGCTCCTGCTGATAAAAGCTTGGCATAATAGAACGCAGCACAAACGGCATGGCCATCACAGCATTTACCCAAACCACAATCCAATAACTGGATGAAAAACTCATCCCCATTTCACGCATCCAGAGAAACAAGCCTGTCGCGATAACCAAGCCTGGCACCATCAAAATAAAATTCCCTAGTTGCTCCAGTCGAATAGAATACACATCCAAAACAGCTCGCCCCATACAGTACCTTGCTACAACAGCAAAACACACACCCATCAATACACTGAAAAACGCCGCAGGGAAGGCTATTTTTAACGACACCCACATTGCAGACCATAGCCCTGGAGACTGAATAGTCTGCCAAAAAGTCATAGTGAAGAGAGGGTCAAATATGGCAACAAACGGCGGCACCACCAAGAAAAGCACACTCAGTAAAGCCAAGCCATCAGAGCCAGTGGACAGCCAAGACTGTCTTATGGGGTACAAAGTTTCACCTAGCAAGCTAGCGTCTTGTCTGTGTATAGGCGCAAACTTATAGACCAAGAATGCCATAGCACTGCAAATCCCCACCTGTATCAAAGATAAAAAGCTGGCTTTGCTTAAGTCAAAATCAAAGCGTAACGCCTGATAAATAGCGACCTCTAAGGTAGAGGATTTTGGCCCGCCACCAAGACTCAACACAACAGCAAAGCTAGAGAAACAGAGCATGAAGATCAACACAAAGACACCCGGCATGGCCTTGCGTAAATAACTCCACTCAATAAAGCGAAAGGCTGCCCAACGAGAAAAACCCAGCTGATATGCCTGTCGCCATTGCCCTGCAGGAATTAAAGCATACGCCTGTAACAATAAACGCACCGCTAGGGGCAAATTGAAAAAAACATGAGCCAATAAAATCCCGCTCAAACCGTACAGGGGAAAGTCTATCGACAATAGGTTACTCACCCAACCACTACGCCCATACACCACCACGATACCCAAAATAGCGACAATACTTGGTACAACAATAGATACAGAGAAAATCTGCAGTAAAAGATTCCGCCCAAAAAACTGACGATGAAACAAACAAGATGTAACTGGAACTGCGATGGCAAGACTAATCAAGCTACTCAGTAAAGCCTGCCATAAAGAAAAACGAATTAAACGCCATAAATAAGGCTGAGACAGAAAGCTCTTCCACTCTCCTACATCAGTGAACTTCAACAAATAAAAAAGACCAATGCCCCCTAAAAAAACAAACAAGCCTACTCCCAGCAGAGCTGGCAGTAGGCTTAGGATTGGCATATTTCGTTTCAAAAAAGTCCTACTTACTCGGTCGTTGCATTCAACCACTCATTGATCCATGCTTTGCGGTTTAGCGCAACCTGTTCTGCGGGTAGCACCAGATTGTTAGCCGGCTTTAAAGCGGTATCAAAAGCAGCAGGCAAAGGCTGATCAAGCTTAATAACAGGAAGCATCCAGTTACCCGTTGCTATGGTCGACTGAAAGCCTGGTGTCAAAATGAAATTCATAAATTGCTGAGCAAGGGTTTTATTTGGTGCAGACTTTAGCATTGCCGCTACCTCCACTTGTGGATAGCGCCCCTCTTTCGCTTCAATCGCTTTATATTTGCTCTCACCTTCTGCCACTATGTGGTAAGCAGGCGAAGTGGAGTAGCTCAGCACCACGTCCGCTTCCCCTTTAAGGAAGAGGCCATATGCATCCGACCAACCTTTGGTCACGGTAACAGTGTGAGAAGCTAGGGTTTTCCAAGCTGTAGCGGCATCCTCACCATATACAGACTTCATCCAGAGCATTAAGCCTAAACCTGGTGTACTGGTGCGAGGATCTTGGTAAATGACACGTAAATCTTGGTTTTCAACAATCTCTGACAAACTTGTTGGCGGATTGGAGAGTGTTTCAGAGTTGTAGATAAAAGCAAAGTGCCCATGGTCAAATGGCACGAAAACTTCATCTGTCCAAGCCTTATCCAGCTGCACAGAAGTAGTATCCACACCATGTTTTGCTAACAAACCAGTCTCTGCTGCGGCTGTCATCAAATTCAGATCCAAACCTAACAAAACATCCGCTTGAGACGACTTCCCTTCTAATTGCACGCGAGACAAAATGCCACCAGAAGAATCCAAGGCAACAAAATTCAACTCACAATCACACTCCTTCTCAAAATTTTCTTTTATTTTTGGCCCCGGGCCCCAATCGGATGCGAAAGAATCATAGGTGTATACATTTAAAGTCTGACTGAAGACAGCAGCAGAAAAAGCAAAAGATAGGCTTGCCAAAGCAATACTTGAACATTGACGAAGAGAGAGTTTTTTCAAGGTGTCGCTCCTAAAGTAAGTGAGCGGCGTATCAAAGGAATATAAGCAAACAGAACATTACTTACTACCTCAATTCCTACGCCAGCATAATCTGGATCAGGTTCAATGGGTTAGCGAACAATCACTTCTCAGCTTGAAATGAAAATTAAATCAAGCACCCCATGAGATATAGAGCGGACATTGTAAAGAGTCACTTAATGAAAGTCTATTTCATTAAGTACTCGTGTTACTGCACCTTGACTGCTTTGCGCGAACCTTAATGCGGCTTGGCCAAGACGAATTCGTTGGGACGATTGTTTTGATAGAGAAATCAGTAAATTGCTCAGCTGCTCCTCATTCTGACAACGCAATGCCCCTTTCGCCAAGATCAACTGATCTGTAATGTCTTGAAAATTAAAGGTATAAGGACCAACTAAAATGGCTTTGGAAAGCAAGGCTGGCTCAATCGGATTGTGACCACCACGTTTTATCAAGCTTCCACCAACAAAGGCCAAATCTGACGCTTGATAGTAATGCATAAGTTCTCCCATGCTATCACCTATCACCACTTCGAAATCCTTCCATTTATTTACGGGTGTTTTACTGCGTAGTGCCACTTTTGAGAAAGACTCTTTTGCCAACTCGCTGACTTCTTCGAAACGTTCAGGATGACGAGGAACTAAAACCAATAGTGCTTGTGGTTGAGACCTCAACAGAACTTGATGCGCTTTTAATATCTGCGCTTCTTCACCTTGGTGAGTACTAGCAGCAAGCCAAACAAAAGGTCGATCAATTTGTTCTCGCCAGTTCTGATCCAATACCTCTTCAGAAACAGCCAAATCGAATTTTATGCTGCCCGTCGCATACACTTTGCTTGCCCCTAAACGCTTAATACGATCCGCATCGGCCTGCGCATGCGCCAAAAATTGATCTGGCAAAGCAAACAATCGAGATGAAAAACGAGGAAACCTTTGATACCGAAGATAAGAACGCTCGCTCATTCGCGCATTAACAATACTGACATGAAGCCCTTTTTGTTTCGCCAGCATTAAAAGGTTTGGCCAAAGCTCCATTTCAACAATCAATAATCTTGGGCACTCTATTCGACTCAGTGCTTTCTGCACTGCCCAATGCCAATCCATTGGTAAATATTTATGCTGAGCAAAGGGAAAGACTTTTACAACCTGCTCTGCCCCAGTGGGTGTCATGGTCGTCACCAATAAACGATGATCAGGGTATTTTTCGCGCCACTGTGCCACCAAGGGTCTGGCCGCCAAGACTTCTCCCACAGAAGCACAATGCAGCCAAAGATCGGCCTCTACTTTCCCCCAGTGCCCACAAGCCTCCTTTGCACGATAATTCGCATAGGTACGTTTGAAACGACGAATTTTTAACCATATTAGCGGCGTTAGTAGGTTAATAACAAAAGAGTACAACCACATTATTCAGCCGCCTCACTAAATTGCTGATTATGCAATTGCGCATAGGCCCCTTGCTGCGCAAGCAATTCCTGATGCGAACCTTGCTCAATAATCTCGCCATGATCCACCACCGCAATAATATCGGCATTTTCAATGGTGGATAGACGATGGGCTATTGCAATGGTAGTACGATTTTCCATCAAGCCGTCTAAGGCAGATTGAATAGCACGTTCTGATTCAGTATCCAGTGCTGATGTCGCTTCATCTAATATGAGAATAGGTGCATTTTTAAGAATGGCTCTAGCGATGGCGATACGTTGACGCTGACCACCGGACAGCAGGACCCCATTCTCTCCCACCATGGTATCAAGGCCCTTATCCAATTCCTCGATGAAGCCCCAAGCATTAGCCGCTTTGGCAGCTGTAATAACGTCTTCTTCCTTAGCATCACGCAAATGACCATAGGCAATGTTCTCTCGTATAGTACCGTTAAAGAGCACAACCTGTTGATTCACCAAAGCAATATTAGACCTCAGAGACTCTAATTGATAATCGGCAATAGGCACACCATCGATATTTAATTCCCCTTCATCTAAGTTATAAAAACGCGGAATCAAATTTGCTAATGTCGATTTACCACTGCCGGAGCGCCCGACCAACGCCAAGGTTTTTCCTGCAGGTAATGATAGGGTGATGTTTTTCAGCGCTTGCTTTTCCGTACCTGGGTATTGAAATGACATACCCTTCCATTCAATATTTCCTTTCAACTGACTGGCTAATATTTTCCCTTCATCAGGCTCAACACGCATATCCAAAAATTCAAAGATACTTTGTGACGCTGCAATCCCTTTTTGCAATACACTGTTGACATCCGTTAGCTGACGAATAGGTTTGCCAAGCATGCCGGCAGCGGTTAAGAAGGCAATAAAGTCTCCCGGTGTCATGTGTTGACTCAGGGTTGGACTAAGCGCAAACCAGATTAAAGTCGCCATGGCAAAAGCCAATATAAACTGCACAATAGGAATATTTAGGGAGCGGGTTTTTTCCATTTTCAATTGAGAACGGCGATTCTCTTGTGCGGCTTTACGGAAACGTTCAACTTCGTATTCGCTGCCACCAAAGATTTTAACCACCTCATGACCTTTAATGGCTTCCGAGGCCACATCCGTCACACCTCCCATTGCATTTTGAATGCGCTTACTGAGGCGACGAAAACGCTTGGATGCATAAGACACGATTAACCCAATAAGAGGTACAACTAACATAAAGAGCAAGGTTAGCTTCCAATTCATATAAATCATGTAAACCAACAAGCCCACCACAGTAAAACCTTCCCTCAAGACGACTCGGATCGCTTGAGTAACGGCACCAATAACTTGCTCGGTATCATATGTTAATTTGGCTAATAGTCGTCCGGTTGGTATCGAATGATAATAACTAGAAGACATTTTAACCATTTTGTTAAACATGCTGGTTCTTAGGTCAAATACAACCTTGTTGGCCACTTGTGCCATAAAATAGCCGCCCAGAAATGTACCTATGCCTCGAGCAATAAAAATAGCCAATATAGCAAGCGGTATAACAATTCTGTTTTCAAGCACCTTACCTTCTGAAACGGTATCAACAATATGTTTTAACAAGGCAGCAAGGGCTGGCTCCATCCCTGCATACAGCATAAAGCCAATCACACTCAATAACACATAGATCCACGAGGCCCTAACGTAGCCCAACAACCTCAAGTAAGTACGAAAACCTGTGGTTACTGCCATCTGTCCTTTTATTTCTTCATCTTGCTTTTTTTGCATTCACAAATTCGCTTTCTCAATTATGGAGGTTGTTGAATAGCCATTTAAAAATGTCAGTACTTTTACTTCACCACCATTCGCCAAAACATGATCAGCACCAACAATTGTCTCAATGGAATAGTCTCCTCCTTTGACTAATACATCAGGTGACAAAAGCTCAATGAGTTTTTTCGGAGTATCTTCATCAAACCAAGTTACCCAATCAATCGCTCCAACACTCTCGAGTACAGCCATACGATGCTCAAGATTATTAATTGGACGCTTGTCACCCTTTAAACGCTTAACCGAAGCATCAGTATTAACCGCAACAATGAGACGATCACCAAGCGCTTTGGCTTGTTTCATATAGGCAACATGACCAGGATGTAAAATGTCGAAGCAACCGTTTGTAAAAACTACTTTTTCACCATTTACTTGAGCCAATTTGATTTGTTGCAAAAGTGCATCAGGAGAAAGCACACCAAAGTTTTTAGAATGGGTACGCTGATACATAATGGTTTCAAGCTGATCCGCCGTGATAAAGGCAGTACCAAGCTTACCCACCACATATCCTGCTGCTTGGTTAGCGTATTCCACCGCATCCACAAAACGTTTACTGGTCACATAGATGGCCGTTAATACGGCAATAACAGTATCTCCCGCCCCCGTCACATCAAATACTTCGCGAGCAGCCGTTGCAAGATAAAATGGTGTTTTATCACCATCTAACAAAACCAGCCCATCTTCACCTCGTGTCACCAGTAAAGCATGCCATCCAAACCGTGCTTTTAATTCTTTAGCCTTGCTTTCTAATTCCTCTGTGGAATGACAGGTTCCAACTATGGTTTCAAATTCAAGTAGGTTTGGTTTAACCAATGTGGCACCTTGATAAATTGAGAAATCATTCCCTTTAGGATCAACAAGGCTTGGTACATTGGCTTGATTAGCCAATTTGATTAACTGCGGGATATCGGCCAGACAACCTTTTGCGTAATCAGAAAAAATGACAGCATCAACATCAGATAGAGTCTGTTTAACAACCTCAGCAAGTGCTTCATTTTGCGACAAACTGTCTACTCGCTCTTCAAAGTCGAGTCGTATTAGCTGTTGATGTCGACTCATTACCCTCAATTTGGTAATCGTAGGTAACTCTTTTGATTCAACGAAACGACAGCGAACACCTTCTTTTTCAAGACAGTCTTGCAAAACCTGCGCATTCTCATCCTGACCAACCACACCAACCAAGGTAACTGATACTCCAAGCTTAGCCAGCCCCAATGCGACGTTTGCTGCCCCGCCTGGTCTATCCTCGATATTTGATACCTTGACCACCTGCACCGGTGCTTCAGGTGAAATTCTTGAAGTGCCTCCATGCCAGTATCTATCCAACATAACATCCCCAACAACGAGAATGTGTTTATCCTTGAAATTTAGGTAAGAAGAGTTCATAGCCATTTAATCATCGATTTTTCAAAGCCGACATCTTATCATAGTCACCCTGCAAGTTGGACACGCGAACTTCATTAAAAATAAGGCTTTGTTAGCATGCTTGATTCAGCAATTTTAGATTGCCAATCTTTTGTTTTTTCTAAACTTCTTCCAAACTGGGCCAAGTATGGTCTAGATGACTCTTTGGGCTACAGTTACGAGAGTTTGCATCAAGATTGGACAATCAAGCCTATGGGTCGAATTCGATTACTTACTCAATGTCGTCAACTCTATACCTTCAGCCACGCTTGCCTTAGCAATCCAACAGAAAACAGCAAGCTTTTTGAAGCCAAACTTCAACCCCTATTTGACTTCATTTTGGAACGTTACTATCAAGACAATCGTTGGATCTTTTCTTTAAACGATGATTTAAGCACGCAAAATACCGATTCGGATGCTTACGCTCTCGCCTTTGTTTTATTGTCGTTCAGCTTTTACTATCGGGTTACCAAAGACAAAAGAGCCCTAGAGTATATAGCTAAAACTCACTATTTTTTGCATGATAAAATGGCTGCTTCCAACGGTGGTTTTTTTGAAAGTTATCCCATTAACAAAGAACAAATTCGTAGACAAAATCCACACATGCACCTGCTGGAAGGTTACATCGCCGCCTACGAAGCAACCCAGCAAAATGAATACAAAGATGCTATTGCCATGCTTTTGTCTCTTGTGGAAGCGCATTTTTTCGATAAAAAAAACAAGACACTAAGAGAATTTTATACTCCCGATTGGCAATGGCATCCTGAAACTGGCCACCAAGTTGAGCCGGGGCATCACTTTGAGTGGGTATGGCTGTTATATAAAGCAAACACAATACTACCTAACACGGAATATACCGATATTGCTCAACAACTCTGGTTAACAGCCACAAGACATGGCATTGACCCAAATGGCGGCATCTACAATCAAATAGATGGCAACACTTTATTAGCAACTGATAAAGAAAAACGTATTTGGCCTATTACAGAGTACCTAAAGGCCATCACAGTTATACCAATTGGCTTGGAAGAGAAGAGATTTCGATTAACCCAAGCTTGTGAGTTTATGCTGGATAATTACCTTTTAAGCACAGGGGGTTGGAACGAATATCTAGACCAAGATAATGCCCCAAAAAGCTACCCTCTTTCAGGCACAACCAGCTATCACATTTTTCTGGGCATTACAGAAATGCTAACATGGTTTAAATTAAACAACTCACATCACGAATTGGACTAAATATGTATATTGTTACTGGCGGCGCGGGCTTTATTGGCAGCAACATCATCAAAGCCTTAAATAATCGAGGAATTACTAATATAGTATTGGTTGACGACTTAACTGATGGTAAAAAATGCCTAAATTTGTCCGATCTTGATATTGCCGATTACATGGACATGTATGATTTTTTAGAGGCGATCAAGCAAGACTCTTTAGCAATGGATGTGACTGCCGTTTTCCATGAAGGAGCCTGCTCAGCGACCACAGAATGGAATGGCAAATATGTCATGGATGTTAACTATCAATACTCCAAAGCTGTTCTCGCATTTTGTTCAAAACATAATATTCCATTCTCTTATGCGTCTTCAGCTTCGGTATATGGCTCAGGTCCTGTCTTTGAAGAGGCAAGACAATATGAAAAGCCATTGAACATGTATGCTTACTCTAAGTTTCAATTTGATCAATACGTTCGATCCATTCTTCCTACAGCTAAACATCAGATAGTGGGCTTTCGTTACTTCAACGTATATGGCCCAAGAGAGCAACATAAAGGCAGCATGGCAAGTGTCGCTTTTCATTTACGTAATCAAGTATTAGCGGATGAGAATCCAAAATTATTTGGTGCTTATGATGGCTATGAAGCTGGTGGTCAGAGTAGGGATTTCATATACGTTGAAGATCTTGTTAATACCAAGCTGTGGTTTTTAGATAACCCTGATAAGTCTGGAATATTCAACCTTGGCACAGGCAAAGCAGAGCCATTTAGGACCATTGCAGAAACAGTTATCGAGCATTATGGTAAGGGCGAAATTGAATACATTCCATTCCCTGAGCATCTAAAAGGCGCCTATCAGAGCTTTACTCAAGCAGATATTACCAAACTAAGAGAGACTGGCTATAAAGGTTCATTTAGAGGTTTGGCAGAAGGAGTCAAAGACTACTTAGGTTGGTTAGATAATCATGGTTAAATATTTAATTGTTGGTCCATCATGGGTGGGCGACATGGTTATGGCGCAAAGCTTATTTATGACCATTAAACAACAAGAACCAGACGCCATCATTGATGTGATCGGCCCAAATTGGTCTGTGCCTATTCTTGCAAGGATGCCAGAAGTCCGTAACGCTATTGTATTGCCTACAAGTCATGGTGAATGGGGAATCAAGACACGCTTAACCATTGGCAAAAGGCTACGTGATGAGAGCTACAGCAAAGCTATAGTCATCCCAAGATCATGGAAATCGGCTTTAGTACCTTTTTTTGCGAATATACCCCATAGAATTGGTTTCAAAGGTGAACAAAGATACGTATTGCTCAACGAGCGTAGAAAGCTGGATAAAAACATTTTGAACCAGACGGTGAAACGTTTCGTGTCTCTGGGGGTAAATAATCAAGAGGCTTACCCACCGAATATTCTCCCTCAACCAAAGTTAGCCATTGATAAAGCTAATCAAATAGAGTTATATAAAAAACATTCACTCTCTCAACGCCCTGCCATTGCACTTATGCCAGGCGCTGAATTTGGCCCTTCCAAACAATGGCCTATCCCTCACTTTCATGAACTGGCAAAAAAATTAATTGAAAAAGGACATCAAGTTTGGATTCTAGGTGGTCCCAAAGACCAACAGGATGGCAATGAAATCATAAAAGACCTTGGAGAGTACGCTGTTAATTTATGTGGAAAAACGCAATTGGTTGATGCGATAGATTTGCTTGAAGCGGCTGAAGTTGCCATCAGTAATGACTCTGGACTTATGCATGTCGCTGCAGCAGTGGGCACAAGGGTACATGGCATATATGGCTCGACCAGTGAGCTTTTTACCCCCCCTCTCACGGACAATAAAGTCATCCATAATCTTCATTTAGAATGCTCTCCTTGCTTTAAAAGAGAGTGCCCTCTTGGACATACAAATTGTCAATATAAAATAAAACCAAGTAGTATCTATGAGAGCTTATTAAATTAATGAACACTGTACTATTAAGAAATCGACCTCACTATGGCGCCCAAATTACAGCCTTGCCTGCTTTGTTTTATTTCTACAAAAATTATACAAACAAGTCTCCTTTAACTCTCATATCAAAGTATGAACTGAGTTGGATATACTCTGAAGTAGAATGGATAAATGAGTCAAAAAAATCCTCTAGCAAAATTGAAGAGCTTTTATTTTCTTTCAAAAGTAAAAATTTACTAAACTTGAGACCAAGCTACTTACTTCCAATTACAGCAAGTCGAATTTTTGGAAAAGGGAAAGTTTTTAGTTTAACCAATGGAAACATAATTTCAAAAATAATACCCAACCAACATCACAAGCTAAATAATAATACCTATAGAGCAACATCATACTTAAAAATATTCATTGATAGTGAAGAAAAAATATTAGATGAAATTTCTTCACTCTTTCATAACCTCAAGCAAAAATCAAATATAGATTTTCAAAAAAATGGTATAAATATATTAATAATGCCAGGTGGCGGTGCAGGCGAATTCAAAAAATGGGGCATTGATAATTTCATCAAATGCTATCAAATTATTTCTGAAAAAATCAATGGCGAAAGCCATCTTCATATTCTCTTAGGCCCTGATGAAGAAAAAGAAAATCAATACTTAAAAAACTTAAAAAAAGAATTTAATTTCTCCGTACACATCAATTTAAAGATCAAAGATATATCTAAGCTAATTGACTCATGTGAATTAACTATAGCGAATGACTGTGGGCCCTCTCATATTGCCCAGTGCCTTCAAAAGCCGTATATTGGAATTTTTCGAAAAGAAAACCCCGAATGGTTCCTTCCTCATAAAAACTCCATAAAGATAACCCCTACTAATGGAGACAATATTAAAGATATTGAAATAAATACAATTGTCGATAAAGCTATTTATTTATTAAGGAATAAAGAACAATGATTTCTGGAAACATAATCACTTTAAATGAAGAGAAAAATATCTTTGATTGCATAACCTCTATGAAAAAAGTATGCGATGAAATCATTGTGGTTGATTCTGGTAGTAGCGACAACACGATTAAAATAGCTGAAGAGTTGGGTGCACAAGTTATTAAGCAACCCTATCTCGGCGATGGCATACAAAAAAATGTAGCGCTAAAATATGCAAAACATGACTGGGTATTAAGCTTAGATGCCGATGAACGGCTAACCCAAAAAATGATAGATTCAATTAAAAAAATCAATTTAAATCAATCACCTTATGATGCCTATTCTTTCCGAAGGCAAAATATGATTGGTAGTAGATGGATCAAGCATTGTGGATGGTATCCAGATCGCTGTATAAGGTTGTATAACTCAAAAAAAACTCGCTTTGCTAACGTAAAACAGCATGCAAAAGTTGAAACTAAGAACATTAAGGATATTAATGCTGATATTATTCACTACTCTTTTAGAAATATTGGTGAACTTTTTGCCAAGCCGGGAAGAAACTTTAGTGGCAGAGCGGCAAAAATCATGTATGCAAAAGGAAAACGGGCTAATGTATTCTCTCCTTTTACTCATGGTCTAAATGCTTTTATTCGAAAATACATTTTTCAACGTGGTTTTTTAGGTGGTGTTGATGGCTTTACAGTGTCATTGAGTTCCGCCGTTAACAGCTATCTCAAATATGCAAAGTTGCTTGAGTACCAAAGAGATACTAGTGTTACCGAACAAGATGACTTTAACAATATATGGTGAAATAATTCGTGGATAAACTATCAATTCTTCATGTTAATCTTGCTAAGGGATTTCGTGGCGGAGAAAGACAAACAGAGCTATTAATTAGATCATTATCTGAATATGCTGAAATTACTCAAACACTAGCCTGTAGAAAAAGTTCTCCTTTAAGAGAAAAATTATCTGATATCAAAAATCTAACCTTTAAAAATGTAGAAAACCAATTCTCAGGTTTATTTTCACGAAATAATTTTGACTTTGTGCATGCTCATGAAGCGAAAGCGGTACATTGGGCTTTTTTTAACAAGCTCATCCACAAGACTCCTTACATAATTACTAGGCGCGTTGACATACCAGTAAAAAATAAATGGCTAAATATACAAACCTATACGAACGCATCTGCTATTGTAGGCATATCAAACCTAATTTCACATCAGTTAAGCAACAGAAATTGGGGAGACGTTCATACTATCCCAAGTGCAAGTGCTCAATTAGAATGTAGTCCTGATATAGGCGAGGCGTTTCGGCAACTATTTCCCCATAAATTTATCGTTGGGCATGTAGGCGCTTTGGTCGATAAACATAAAGGCCAGAAGGTACTTATTGAAGTCGCAAAACTAGTAGAGCAATCCCATCCTGAATTACATTTTGTTTTTTTTGGCGATGGCACTGATAAAGAAGAACTACATCAACTAAGTAAAGAAAATCAAAATATATCTTGGATGGGGTTTAAAGAAAATATTGGTGATTATCTACCTTTTCTAGACTTATTTGCTTTTCCCTCACGCAATGAAGGATTAGGTTCTACATTATTAGACGTTATGCAAGCTGAAGTTCCCATAATAGCCTCAAACATCGGAGGTATTCCTGATATTATCAAACACCAATATACTGGTATTTTAGTTGAGGTAAATGATGCTCATGCATTAAAAGATGCGATTCTAGACTTGAAAAATGATAATGCAGCAAGAGCAAAACTACTATCAAATGCCAAAAGATTTGTCGTTGACTATCATCCCAATAAAATGGCAGAAAAATATCTTAAAATATATAAAGCAAACCTTCACTAAATAAGACTAAATATATATATTTTTAACTATAATTTCGAAAATAATATTTTCAATGATTTACCAAGAAACATACAAACAGTACCGGCATGTGCCAACATACTCCTGCACAGCACAAAACCTTACTCTATGCAGACTGACTTCGCGCCTTCCAGAGAAAGACCCTCTCTGTGTTAGGAGTCATTGAAAAGTATTAACATTACTACTCACTCCTACATTGATAGGCCGTTTCTCTGATAAGACTGATGTTCAGAATACCGATTCACAGCTATTACTCTTTGAAATTAAGCTATAAGTAGAGATACTACCTTTATCCATTAAAAAATATATAAACAATCCCGTAAACTTAAGTATAAGAATTTATTCGATTTTCTAATTGCTATTACTTCTTAAAGCGGCTCAAATGCTCCAACATTTCTTTCATATATTGCACACCCGGCCCTCCAGATTCTTTTGCCCTGTTTGATAAATCCAGCAGTTGATATTGACCACTTCTGCCAACTTCAAGAATGCTGTCCTCATTGATCATAGCATAAGCACTATAACTGGATGACATTACCCAATCTCTAACCAAATTATCGGATAATAAATCCAATCCAGTGGAGTATTTTGAGCTATCTCCTGCGGCTCCTAAAAAGTGCTGCATCAAAGTAGGCACCACATCTTCATGACTTGTCATTCCTTGTTTAAATGGTCTTCCAGAATCAATCATAGGCCCTACAATGGCAAAAGGAACATGAGTTTGAGCAGGTGTAAAATTGCCATTATGCCCCCAAAAATTAAGCTTGTTATCATTAAACTCTTGTCCATGATCACCCGTCATAATAACGATTGTATTATCTCTTTGCCCTGCATCCTCGATGGCTTGCAACACCTTTTTTGCAAGACTATCGACAAAGTGCACACTGGTTTTATAACGGTTTTTAAATGGCTCTGGATCCATTTCATTATTAAGACTCAAATAATTTACACTGTTCAACATAGGTTCAAAACGCGTTTTATAATTTTTAGGAAAATCATATCCATGTGGTGCATCATAAAACAAAAACGAAAACTGTGGTTTTGATTTATCAATATGTGAATACCAGTCCAACCAATCTTGTGTTAAATCTATATCACGAGCCGAAGGAGTATCTCCATCAGAACGAACCCTGAGATTCGGTATTTTTGAAAATACTGTTCGATTAAACTCAGGATCAAGCAGCGAGGCAGATGCAAAAGCACCTATCTGATAACCCAGTTGCTGAAACCTATCCATCATGATGGGTGATCGTTGATTAGCAAGCATGCTATGCCAATATGTGCCCGGTATACCATAAAAAAGACCAAAAATTCCCGTTCGAGTCGCGTTACCGGTTGCATAATGCTTAGGATAAATACGCCCACTTTGCGCATAAGACCATAAATTTGGTGTTATCTCTTCATTAAAAGTATCAAATCGCCAGGAATCTATTACCAAAAAAACAACGTTAATAGGATCCTTTATTTCATTATAAGATATTGTTGAAAGTGGGTAGTGAACATCTGAGCCAGTCTTAATAGATAAAGCTCTTTGCTCAGCTAAGGCTTCTTCATCTATCCAACCATACTTCTGCATTAATCTATTTGCTGTAGCAGGTTGAAATAATGGAAGATAATTTTTAACGATCAATACAGGTTGATAAGCATTCGCTGCTGCCCAGATATGAATAAAATTACTTAAAAAGAAAAAAATAATAAATCCATAAACATAAAATTTCTTTTTCCCACGAGCAGTAATTGACTGCTGCCATAGAAAACTAGCAATTAAATATTCAACTATGAAAACAAAAATAAAAGAGATGATTGTGATAGTCCATGTCAGGATTGAAAAATCCACAACATCACCAGACATTACCAGCTTTAGTACAACTTCATTTATATGAAACCTATATTGCGCAAATACAAAAGTATCAATCACTAATACAGATAATACTAAGCTAGAAAGAAGGCTAATAAAAATTAGAAATATAGGTTTAGGAAAAATAACGAAAATAAGTCCTAGTAAACCCACCACTCCACCAAGCAATGCCATCTGGCCGATCAAACTGGAGACAAGGAAAAGTGGGGCTAAGATACCTTGAGGGAAATTCGGTAAATATACAAAATACCGGCAAGCAATTAAAATTGAAAAGACAATATTAATAATTAAAAACAAACCATATAACGATAACTTTTTATTAAAACCCATTTTTTAAACCTTATTAAAACCAAAATACTTATATGGCTTAGGAAGGATAAACCATCTTGATATGTGAATAATATCGATCAAGCATCCCCACCAAACAAATCACGGGTATAAACCTTGTCAGCGACGTCTTCCACATCATCCGTCATGCGGTTTGCAACTATGACATCTGCAATCGATTTAAACTCTTCAAGGTCGTTTATGACTCTTGAATTGAAGAATTGAGATTCGCTCATTGCTGGTTCATACACAACCACCTCCACACCCTTTGCTTTGATGCGTTTCATGACTCCTTGAATCGCAGACGCACGAAAGTTGTCAGAACCAGATTTCATGACTAACCGATAAATACCAACCACTTTTGGGGAACGTTTTAGAATAGATTCAGCAATAAAATCTTTGCGTGTCACATTGGCATCCACTATAGCACGAATTAGGTTGTTAGGGACTTTGTCATAATTTGCCAATAATTGCTTGGTGTCTTTTGGAAGACAATAACCACCGTAACCAAAGGAAGGGTTATTATAATGTTGACCAATCCGAGGATCTAAGCCGACACCTTCAATGATTTGACGACTGTCTAGTTGGTGAGATTCTGCATAACTGTCCAACTCATTGAAAAAAGCCACTCGCATCGCAAGATAAGTGTTAGCAAAGAGTTTAATCGCTTCTGCTTCTGTCGAACCTGTAAGCAAAACATCAACGTCTTTTTTCAACGCCCCTTGTACCAGCAGGTTAGCAAATACGCGAGCGCGATCAGATTCTTCGCCAACGATAATACGAGACGGGTACAGGTTATCGTGCAAAGCCTTTCCTTCACGCAAAAACTCTGGAGAAAAGATCAAGTTTTTTGTGTCATAAGTCTGTCTGGCCGCTTCCGTAAATCCAACCGGAATGGTTGATTTAATTATCATCACAGCATCTGGATTAATATGACAAACGTCCGCTATAACAGATTCAACATGACGAGTATTAAAGTAATTTGTATCGGGATCGTAATCGGTTGGTGTGGCGATAATGACGAAGTCCGCACCCACATAGGCTTCATCTTTGTTTAACGTCGCCTTAAAGTTAAGCTGATCTTGTTGCAGACTACGTTCTATGTCCTCATCTTCGATCGGCGACTGTTTAGCATTCAGCATGTCTACTTTTTCAGAAATGATGTCCAATGCAACCACTTGGTTATGCTTAGCGAGCAACAAAGCATTTGAAATTCCTACGTAGCCAGTACCAGCCACTGCTATTTTCATAACTCGATACCTTACAACAAAGATCCAATCTAAAACTGCGCTCTATTTTACAGTCTATAGCAAAATAGAAAATGCTAATTGTGTCTTTTTCTCGTTTTTATGACCAAATGCTAAGAACTAATTTCCTTGCATCAAACGTGACATTCTTTTTGACCACTGACTCCAAGATCCGACATAAAGCAATCTTGCGTCAATTCCTGCATAGTTTAAAGCCAATATGTTGTGGCAAGCGGTGACACCCGAGCCACAATAGTACACATAATCGTCGACAGGATGCATAATCCAGTCTTGCCACTCAACATGAAGCTGTTCCGCTGGTTTAAATCGACCTTTTTCATCCAAATTATCCATAAAAGGACGGTTAATTGCACCGGGAATATGGCCAGCAACTGGATCCATGGTTTCGTTTTCTCCTAAGAACCTATCTTGTGCGCGCGAATCCACCAGCTGGAATTGATTGGTCTCAAAATTTTCTACTACTTGCTGTTCACTCACCGACCAGGGAAACTCAACCTTCAGGCTTACAGTATTTGGGGTGACATCAGGCACCAGAGTATCAATGTCTCTTCCCTCGCGTTTCCAAGCCGGATAGCCACCATTTAAGACACGAGTTTTAATACCTTGTTGAGTCAACATCCACCAGGCTCTCGCCGCCATCGCCCCTCCCATGTCATCGTATACAATAACGTCACTGTCTAAACCCACTCCCCATTGCTGTATACACTGAGCAAAATCATCAACACTTGGTAATGGATGCCGACCTGATGTCTGAGTTTCTTCGCCAGCTAACTCATGATGAAGGTCGATAAAAATGGCTCCTGGAATATGACCTGCAAGATACTCTTGATGACCTTTTGCTAAATCCGTTAGATAAAAGCGACTATCCAAAATAACGAGATTCTCGTTTCCCAATATAGAAGCGAGTTCGCTTGTTGAAATTAAAGTGTTCGGTTGCACGCAAAATCCTCGAATTTACTTATCTTTATGGATAAAGGTTTGTTCAATCAATGATTAAACTTACTTAGCATAGCCCAATTTTGCTAATATAAGGGCACTACTCTTTACTCTAGAATCATCATGTTACGTATCGATCTACTTCTTACTGAGCAAGGCTTAGCCAAATCTCGTTCACAAGCGCAGACTTTCATCCGCAATGGGCAAGTTCGTTATTACCTCAATGGGCAATGGCAAACTGTGTCAAAAGCAAGCCTTAAACTCCCAGAAGAGACTCAAATTAATGTCAATAAAAATCACTTAGACAAATACGTTTCGAGAGGGGCCTTAAAACTTGAAGGCGCATTAGAGCATACTCAACTGGATATATCTGGCTTTCATATATTAGATATCGGTCAATCAACTGGGGGCTTTAGTGATTGTGCAATACAACACGGCGCAGCCAAAGTCGTTGGTGTTGAAGTAGGTCATGGACAACTTGATGAGAGCTTACGACATCATCCACAGATTGTTTGTTTAGAAGGCATCAATGCTCGCTATCTTAGTGAGAAAGATTTACACGGACATATGCCTGAATTAGGTTTTGATTTAGCGGTAATGGATGTCTCTTTCATCTCTCAGAAAAAGATCTTGCCACAACTTCCTATTCTACTAAAATCCAATGGCCACCTAATCTCCTTAGTAAAACCTCAGTTTGAAGTTGGCAAAGAATTTATTGGTAAAGGCGGCATAGTCAAAGACCAAAGCAAGGTTAAAAAGCTAACCACTGACATACAAGCTTTTGTTGAAGAACTTGGATTTGAAGTGAAATGCTATTTAGCGAGCCCCATAAAAGGCAGTGATGGCAATCAAGAATATTTACTCTGGGCAAGTAAACAGAACTAATATGCATTTAAAAAAACAGCGGTATGGCTAAATTAACTCATCAAACCCAGTTGAAGCACCAGACGGCATAACCTCTCTAGTCGAAGTCGTTCCAGAAGATGACTTACTCTCTTCATATCTCTGCTCAAGCTCAACAATATATTTTCGCGCCGTGTAAAATCCGACACAGCCAAATATCACCGACCCAATTGCTTGGCCAAACAAAATTCCCTCTGCTCCCATAAACCAAGAAAACACAATAATAAGAGGCCAAGTCCCCAAAGTTGCCCGCCCAAAATTCAACATAGTACTGTTTAACGGACGCCCTAGATTATTAAAGGTCGCAATAGCAATAAACAATAGACTTTGAAAAAAGAAACTGAAGGACACAAAAGTGGCGAAGAAGCGAATCAAATCCGCTGTACCAGAGGAAGCATTAAACACCACCACCAACCAGTCCTGTGAAACATAAAGCACCCAGCAAAGCAGTACACAGTAGCCTAATGCATAAATAACCGCACTCGAAACCGTTTGATACATACGATCGAAGCGTCCTGCCCCGTAATTTTGCCCAAGAATAGGCCCAACTGCACCAGACAAAGCAAACAAACCACCAAATACAACAGGAATAATACGACCAATAATAGCCACTGCAGCAACCGCATCATCACCAAACGACGAAGTATGTTCCATCACAATAGCATTGGCTAATGGCGAAGATAAATTGGTCAACATGGCCGGCACAGCAATCATGGCAATGCTGCGGGTATCTTTAAAAAAGTCCATAAGATCAAACTCACCGAGCATCTTATGTACTTGTACCACACCATAATAAGCAACAACTACCATCGAACATCGAGCAAATAAAGATGCAATTGCAGCACCATCCACCCCAAGACCAAGAGCAAAAATAAAAATAGGGTCAAGCACCGCATTTACCAAACCACCCACCATGGTGGCATACATTGCACGCTTAGCGTCTCCTAACGCACGCATAATGCCTGAGCCAATCATACCAATCATGACCGCAGGCATGCCCAAAATTAGGATTTGCAAATAGCTGGTTGCCAAATCAAGAGCACGTCCATTAGCACCAATAAACAGCAGAAGATGAGGGATTTTAGGCCATAAAAACCATACCACAGCAGATGAAAATAAAATGCCAAATGCCAGCACATTAACCGCACGGCGCTTTGCCAGCTCAATATTATGTTCACCTATTGCACGAGAAACCAATGCCGTCGCCGCTATGGATACCGCGATACTTAAGGAAACGGTAAAAAACATTATTGTGCTAGCAAAACCCACTGCCGCAACAGCTTCTTTCTCACCTAACATTGATAAGAAAAGCATGTCGACTAAATCCACCAAAAACATACACATCAAACCCAATGCACTGGTCACCGACATGGTAACAACATGCTTAAAGGTAGAACCTTGTGTGAGTTTGGCCGAATTAGGCATCAACGCCCCCTAACAAATGATATAAAAAAACCGGGCAAACACTGTTCACCCGGTATCGATTATTTTCTCACGACTTAAGCATGAATAGAATGCCTTGCTTGCGAACAAATAATTGAAAAATCAGTACGAATTGATCTTTAAAATTTCAGTGTAAATTATTAGCTGTCGAATCAAACACCACTTTTTCAACATCGGCGAAGCGTTCCGCAAAATGCACTGTTATACCTTCTTTAACCGAGTCTGGTAATTCTTCAAAATCACGTCGATTCGGTTCAGGTAGAATCACTTCATTGATCTTACTGCGCTTAGCAGCAATGATTTTTTCACGAATCCCGCCGACGGCTAAGACCTGCCCTGTCAGGGTTAATTCCCCCGTCATCGCTAATCCTCGACGTACCGGTTCGCTTTTTGCCAATGACATTAACGCTGTCGCCATAGTAATACCTGCACTTGGACCATCTTTGGGTGTAGCGCCTTCAGGAACATGCAAGTGCACCAAACACTTATCAAAAAATTCAGGTGAGCTCTGATAACTCTTGGTATGAGAAAATACATAAGAGTAAGCAATATCAGCTGACTCCTTCATTACTTCTCCCAGTTTACCTGTTAACTTAAGACCACAAGTCAACTCATGCACTCTAGTCGCTTCAATCGGTAAGGTGGCACCGCCCATTGAAGTCCAAGCTAACCCTGTTACGACGCCTATGCCTTGCAAGGTTTTTTCAGGGCGGAAATAAGGCATACCCAACAAATTCTCAACATCTTTAACACCCACATTGATGTGATCTTTTTCGCCCGTCATAAGTTCCACAACCGACTTGCGAAGAATTTTTTGTAGCAACTTATCCAAACCTCGCACACCCGCTTCACGCGCATAATGCTCAATCACATGACGCAATGCCGCATCCGTGATATTCAGTTGCTTTTTCAATAACTTATTTTTCTTCAGCAATTTAGGCCATAAGTGCTGTTTCGCAATGGCCAATTTTTCATCCCCTATGTAACCCGAAAGACGAATCACATCCATCCGATCCAGCAATGGCGATGGAATCGTATCCAGCTGATTCGCCGTACAAATAAACAAAGCTTTGGACAAATCAATTCGCATATCCAAATAGTGATCAAGAAATTCACTGTTCTGTTCAGGATCCAACGCCTCAAGCAAAGAGGATGCTGGATCACCTTGGAATGACGAACCGATTTTATCTATCTCATCCAACATGATCACAGGGTTTTCGACTTGAACATCTTTTAACGCTTGCACAAACTTACCCGGCAAAGCACCTATGTAGGTGCGACGATGGCCTTTAATCTCAGCCTCATCTCTCATACCACCTAAACTAAATCGATAGAATTTACGGTTAAGTGACTCGGCGATGGATTTACCAATTGAAGTTTTACCCACTCCAGGAGGACCAACCAATAACAATATTGATCCACCCATTTCACCACGATGCGCACCTAAAGCTAAAAACTCGACAATACGATCTTTAATATCACTCAATCCGGCATGATGCGACTCCAATACCTCACGAGCCGACTTTATGTCTAAGTTATCCTCAGAATGTACGCCCCAAGGTAGAGACGTCGCCCAATCCAAGTAATTACGTGTTACACCATATTCTGGTGATCCCGTTTCTAGGATACTAAGCTTATGTAACTCTTCTTGGATCTTGTCCGAGACAGATTGAGTTAAGGTTTTTCCTTGCAAGCGCTCTTCAAAGGTTTCCACATCGGAAGTACGATCATCTTTGGAAATACCCAATTCTTTTTGGATAACCTTTAGTTGTTCCCGTAAGAAAAAGTCCCTTTGATGTTTGCCAATCTTGTCATTCACTTCAGCACTAATTTCATTTTGTAAACGAGCAATTTCCAGCTCTTTTCGCAATAAAGTTAACGATAAATGCATCCTGGCTTGTACTGGAATAGTTGCTAGCACATCGTATAATTCTTCCGCTTCTGCCGAGGTAATGGAAGCGGCAAAATCAGCCAGCAAGCCAGATTCATTGAAAGAAAAGCGACCTAAATACTGACGCAAATCTTCACTAAACAAAGGATTCAAACGAATCAGTTCTTTAATCGCATCCAAAATAGCAATTGAATAGGCTTTTGCTTCATCGTCACTGGCTTTTGCATCATTGATGTAACGTACTCTCGCCAAATAAGGTGCTGTATCACTCAGCCATTCGACTACTTCAAAGCGTTTTATACCTTGAGCCAAAAAGGTCAATTTATCACTTTGTTTCTCAGCTTTATGAATACGAGCAGCACAGCCAATCGACCGAAATACTTCTACTGAAGGGGCACCTTTACCCACTTTATCAGCATACACCAAGCCTACAGCGGCCTGAGGATACTCAGCGATACGTTCAACCGTGTCTTCCCATTGTTCAGCATCCACCATCACAGGTTGTACTTGTGCCGGAAAAAAAGGCCGACTTGATATTGGCAAAATATAGAGAGATTCGGGCAACACATCGTCTGGTAAAGCAAGGGCTTTGGGGTCACTGATAACTACACTTTCATCATCTGTTAGGTCATTATCTTCTTGATTTTCTATAAAGTCGTCATTACTCATTATTCAATCCAATTCTTTCATTGGGACATTCTCTACCCACATTCACGGCTTATTTAACCAGTCTAATGCTTGTCTATGTTGTGACTATCTTAAAGAAATCAATCCCCTGCTTGACCTAAAGCTTCACTAACCAAAAGGACAAGATTAATGATTTAGCTAAAAACCACTTAGTGCTATCATGAGAATAAATTTTGCAAGGTAATGATTGAATACCAAAGCACGCCAACGAAAAGGAAAATACGCATGACTCGCGAAGAACTTCTTGAAAAGTACAACGACATTTTTGTTATCCAGCACCCTTTCGTAAAACACAAACTCACCAGTCTTCGTGATAAAAACACCAGCACTCGTGAATTCAGAATGCTGGTAGAAGAGTTAGGCACATTAATTGGATACGAAGCAACTCGCGATTTGGATACAGTGGATATTGAAGTAGAAACACCGCTTGAAAAAGCCATGAGTCCCGTTCTTAAAGGTAAAAAGCTGTGTATTGTTACCATTATGCGTGCGGGTAATGGTCTTGCCGAAGGCGTTTTAAAACTGTCGCCTTCAGCGCGAGTTGGTCATGTGGGTTTATATCGAGATCCTGAAACCAAACAACCTGTCGAATACTACTTAAAAATGCCGCACTCTATAAGTGAAAGAACCATTATTGTGGTAGACCCTATGCTGGCAACGGGCAACTCTGCCATCATGGCCATTGAAAAAATGAAAGAAATGGGCGCTTCAGATGTGCGTTTCATATGTTTATTTGCTGCACCAGAGGGCATTCAAGCTTTCAAAGCAGCACATCCAGACGTGCCTATGTACATTGGCACAATTGATCGTGAGCTAGACGACCACGCTTATATTCGCCCAGGTGTTGGTGATGCTGGCGACCGCATTTACGGTACCCGCTAATCAAAGCAGCCGCCGCAGAGAAGGACTCTTTGGCGGCTGTGTAAAACTTTCTCTTAGTTAACTGCGCAATGCTAGATAACCGCCTGCACTCACCATAATGCCACCTGCCACTCGGTTCAACCCTTTCATTGCCTTACTGGATTTCATCATACGACGAGCCTGAGAAGCACTCACAGAAATTAAAGTAAGCCCCAACATGAGTGCAATAAAGGTTAATACTGACGCTAATGCAATGTCCCATGACGTCAATATAGTCAAGTCCATAAAAGTGGGTAAAAAGGCAATGTAAAATAAAATAACTTTTGGATTGGATACCGCAATCATAAAACCTTGAACAAAACTGGCCATTTCTTGTTTCGACGACTTCGGCAATGTAACTTCTTTTGTCTTAGTAACAACGGGAGCGCTCCACATTTTCCACCCTAAATAGATGAGATAAGCAGCCCCAAGATAACGAATAGTGATAAACAAGCCTTCCATAGTTTGCGCAATCACCGCAAGACCAAAACAAGCCATCAGTAGATACATAATGTCGACTACAGTCATTCCTAAACACAAAGAAACACTGGCTCTAGCTCCCTGAGTCATACTTCGCGCTATGATGGCGAAAACACCTGGCCCAGGAGTAATACTGAAAATGAAAATAGCAACAAAAAAGGCAATAGCACTTTCAATTGTCATACGCTTTCTTTAACTCCACAGCCAGCTAATACCATTTTCGTTATAAAGGCTTTTGCCTCTTCGTAGTCGCTCTCTTGCAAATCGTCTTTTTGCAACATAATACGAACTTGAGCATCAAAATCTGCATAGGTTTGCGTCATAGCCCAAATGCTAATAAACAAATGCTCTACTGGAACAGGTTCCATCAAACCATCATTAACCCAGCTTTCAATGGTGGTTTTTTCACGACTTAACTCAGTCACAAATGCACGGCGCAAATACTCTAGCACAAAGGGCTCTTCTCCAATCAGGGCCATAGCAAATACTTTAGAAGCATTTTTATCAATACGAGAGTGGTCTATTTTTTCACTGATATAGCGTGTCAAATTTTGTTTTGGACCCTGTGCAACATTAAACTCACTTACTGAGTTGAGCCACAAGGTCAAGATACGTTCTAAAACAGCCTCTAATAAATCCTTTTTGGAGCGATAGTAATAATGAACATTAGCCTTAGGCAAACCGGCTTCATCGGCAATCATTTGCGTGGTGGTTTTAGCCAACCCTTGACGGGCAAAAACACGTTCCGAAGTTTCTAGAATAAGAGTTTGATTTTGCGCTCGAATGTGCGCTTTCAGCTGATCTTTAGGTCGTTTTGCGTCGCTCAAATCTAGCCTCGCTGATATACTCGTAAATTTAAAAGGGGGATCTGTTCATCTTCAACAAGCATAAACAGAATAACATTTTTTCCCATGCTCACGAAGCACGCTCTAACAATTCCCTTAATAGCCTACTTTAATTAGACTTTTCCTCCGGCATAAAAAAAGGGAGCCGAAGCTCCCCATTTCCCCTCGTAACAGAGACTCAAATAACTATAGGCATTCATTATCTAAGCTAACTGTTACACCACGTTGGCGCTGTAATTAAGGTATGTGAAGACTCACACACCTTAATGTTCTTGAAATCTAAATACGATTATAGACAGCTAAATTCACAGTGCAATAGGTTAAGCTAAAAAAATTGACCGTTCGTTCAATTTTTTTAGCTTTTTGACACGCTTTTGGCTGGCAAGGACTTAGAAACCCGATTTCGCCCCTTCTTTTTCGATTGATACAGGGCTTCGTCTGCACGCTTGATAACAGATTCAGAGTCTTCACCACTAGCGGCAAACGCCACTCCTATACTTGCGGTCACATTGACACCCTTGTCTTTCTTCGCTTTAGGATCAAATACTTCCACAATCGCCTTTTCAATACTGGAGCGCACTCTTTCCAATACTTTTTCGACCTCTTTCAATTCACCATGCCGAAACACCAGAGTAAATTCTTCGCCACCATAGCGAAAAGCACGGCCTGGGGAGGAAAAGGCTTTCAACTGTTCAGCCACAATCTTAAGCACTTTATCACCCATATCATGGCCATAGGTATCGTTAAACTTTTTGAAATGATCCACATCTACCATGGCAATGGCATAGTATTTTGATAAACCAACTAACTCTTCATTCAAAGCCCGACGACCTGGTAAACGTGTCATATCGTCCAAATAGGCCATTCGATAACTTTCCATTAATAAAAACCAGATCCACAACAAACATTGTGCGGACAACATGGTGTCGTATTGCCCGTCGGAAATACTAAAGCGAGAGATAATAATGAGACTGATAACACTGACTAGCCCACAGGCATGAAACGCGTCATTGCTGCGCCACCAAGCCGCCGCCATTAACAAAATACTCACCACTAAGCCTGCCCATAACAAAAAATCTGACCAAGTAAAGGGAAATTGCCAAACAGCGTTATCAAGAAAAGAAAAAGACACCCAATGTCTTTCGATGGCATAACACCAGGTCACCAACATGGCGACAAACAATAGGCGGTTCACTGCGAACTTATTGAAAAAGCCACGCTCTTTAACAAAAGCGAGTAAAGCAACACTGAAGCAAGAGACAACCAGATACGCTGTAATGGACTCTGTTTGCTCAGAGCCACCATATAATTTGGGAATTAGTAACAAAAGCACCAGTATAAAAACTCGACCTTTGTTAAAGTGCCATGCTAATAAAATGGCGATCGCAGCTAAAATCAAAGGCATCAAAGGCAAGATGCCAATCCACGCTGGCGGCAATATACCAATATATAAGCTAGCATACACACTCAAGAGCAGAATACAGCATGGTACGAATAAAGAACCAAAACGCTCAGACAACATAATAGCAAACCCATCGAACCATTCGATTAAATACGACCAATATATTGCCCCGAAATGATCGAGGTTTCATTAATAATAAGTATAAAAATACAGATTGAGGAAGTCATTATGGGATTATTAGTAAATGGACAATGGGTCGATCAATGGTACGATACCAAAAAGTCTCAAGGTAAGTTTGTGCGTTCTGAAGCCATTTTCCGAAATTGGATTCACTCACCAAAAGACTTCAATGCCAATCAGAACAAGCATTTTCCAGCAAAAAAAGATCGATATCACTTATACGTTTCTTTAGCTTGCCCTTGGGCACACCGCACTCTCATCTTTCGCAAACTAAAACAGTTAGAAAACATTATTAGTGTCAGTTGTGTTCACCCAGACATGATGGAAAACGGCTGGCAATTTTTGCATGATGACTGTTTTCAAGACGCCCAAATACATATTGGTGACCCACTTTATCAAAGTAAATTTGCTCATCAACTTTACACGAGAGCAAAAGCAGATTATTCCGGCCGTGTCACAGTGCCTATTCTATGGGACAAAAAAACTCAAACCATAGTATCTAATGAATCCGCAGACATCATTCGGATGTTTAATACCGCCTTTAACGATTTAACGGGAAATACACTAGACTTTTACCCAAGCGAACTGGCGGACGACATCAATAACATTAACGAACGCATATACCACACGGTAAATAATGGCGTGTATAAATGTGGTTTCGCGACGACTCAAGAGGCCTATGAAGAGGCCTTAACTCCCTTATTTGACACTCTGGAGTATCTTGAAGACAAATTACAAAATCGTCACTACCTAATAGGCGAACGACAAACAGAGGCGGATTGGCGTCTATTTACTACCTTGATTCGTTTTGACCCTGTGTACTTCGGCCACTTCAAATGCAATCTCAAGCGTATTCTCGACTACCCTAATATTAACCGCTATCTACGCTCTTTGTATGAACATGAAGGCATCTCAGATACAGTGAATTTTGATCACATCAAACGCCACTACTATTTTAGTCACAAAAATATTAACCCTACTCAGGTAGTCCCTATGGGACCTAATACTCTATTTTTGGACAACAAATAACTCTCTACCATAATGACAAAGCCCTGTTATGTCAGGGTTTTGCCAGCATACTTCCTAAAGACTGTTAAATTGACGATTTTTTAAGGATAATGTGCTCACTTTTGATTTAACAAAATGCTTTACTCATAGCTTTCAATGAAAGCGATCCATTATAAAAAGTTTAGAGTTGTGGTTGTTTATGGAAAAGAAAATTCTCTGGGGTATTACGGCAATACTAATTTTAGTGTTATGGATTAAAACCAACCCTTTTCAGGACGAGGACGAAAAAACTAAGAAAGAAACCAGTTCAGCGCAAGCCGAATACGATGCGACGGAGGATGAAAAAAGTTATTTTGAAAGCCACCCTATTCAGACTCAAACACCTGATTTTCAAGAAATTAGCGACGTTAAAGCACGAAAAAAAGCGTTTTTTGAATACCTTTCTCCTTTTGCAAAAGAAAAGAATGCGCTTATTCTCGAAGATCGAAAGCGTCTTGATGCCTTAATGGATAAGCCAGAAAAACTGTCGACGCAAGACATAGAATGGATATCCAAGCTGCGAAAAGACAATAAACTAAAAGTATTAGAAACCTATTCAAGAAAAGATCTACAGGCGCTGATGTTGCGTCTCGACATTATTCCCACTTCGCTAGTATTGGCACAAGCTGCCAATGAATCAGCGTGGGGCACTTCACGTTTTGCTACCGAAGGAAATAATTATTTTGGCCAATGGTGCTTCCGCAAAGGATGTGGCCTAGTGCCTGAATCGCGAAGCTCAGGCGCAGATCACGAAGTACGTAAATTCCATGATGCGCGTGAATCTGTGTTTGCTTACATTGATAATTTAAACACTAACGCTGCCTACAAAACCCTACGTCAGACCCGTGCTGATTTACGACAACGCGGGAAAGTAGTGACTGGGTTAGCCTTAGCTCAAGGCCTTCAACATTATTCACAACGAGGCCAAGCCTATGTACAAGAAATTATTAGTTTAATTAATTACAACAAGTTGTGGCGCTTTAACCGTGTACAAGCTAATAATGAGTAACTATTTTTTATTGCACTTTTTTTCGAACGATAAAGATAAAAAATGTAATAGAATGTAAAATTGGATTACTTGATTAGCATGGCTGGGGTAGCTTAGCGCCACCCCCTTCATGACAATATTTAAAATTTATTCACTTATAAAACGAGGAAATTCAATTGGCCCGTTTACCTGTTATTGTTGGCTTTGGCGGAATTAATTCGGCTGGACGTACGTCATTTCATCAAGCATATCGTCGTATCGTTTTCGATCTTCTACCAAGCTTAACCCAGCAGGATGTGTTACTGGATCTTGCTACGCTAACCAATATGGCGGAGCACAAAAATGGACTTTGGCATACCGAATCAGGCGAAGCGATGGATGCAGATGCGCTTGTTGACAGCATAAGCGAAGAGCTACTGGCCCGAACCTTAATTCGTCGAATACACCCAAGTCTATTTGATGTTGATCATGTTACCATCCATAAATCCATATCTTTACAGGCAGTATCTGACGAAGAGGCTTTTAGTTTTCGAACTAAAACTCGATCTTTACCAAGAAACAAACCTGCTAACTGGAAAGTAACGCCCATTTCCGACACCATCAGCGAAGTCACTGTTGAAGGCAATCTGGAGACCTTTGTCAAAGATACTAAACCTTTGGCCGTCAAATCAGCAGGACAACTGCCTACTGGTTTTGATGCAGGCAAACTCTATCAAAGCCGTAACCATCCACGTGGTCTACAAATGACGGTATATGGTGCATCGGATGCCATTAAAAGCAGTGGTATCGATTGGGAAGTCATTCGGAATAAAGTTAAGCCTGATCAAATGGCCGTTTACGCAGCGAATTCTATCGGACAAATGGACGACCTTGGTTTTGGCGGTATGTTAAAGTCAGCTTTGATGGGCAAACGTACTACCTCCAAACACTTACCCTTAGGCTATGCTCAAATGCCTGCTGACTTTGTCAATGCTTATCTATTAGGTAGTGTTGGTAACGTTGGAACTTCTATTGGCGCTTGTGCAACCTACTTCTTCAACTTAGAACGAGCTGTAGATGGAATAAAAACCGGCAAATTCCGCGTTGCTATGGTAGGCGGCAGTGATGCTCCAATTACGCCAGAAATCATTGAAGGCTTTCGCACCATGGGCGCATTAGCCGAAGACGTTTCCTTGCTAGCCCTTGACAAATTGAGCCAACAGGACGAGCCTGATCATACTCGCAGTTGCCGCCCGTTTGCTGATAACTGCGGTTTTACCATTGGTGAATCCAGTCAATGGACATTGTTAATGGATGATGAACTAGCAATAGAACTAGGCGCGCAGATTTTTGGTTCCGTTCCAGTTGTATATTCTTACGCAGATGGACACAAAAAATCCATTTCAGCACCGGGGGTTGGCAACTATTTAACCATGAGCAAAGCCATGGCTTATTTAGAAAACCTGATTGGCAACGATGGATTAACCAAACACACCTTTATTCAGGCTCATGGTACCAGCACGCCACAGAATCGCGTAACAGAATCCCATGTCTTAAGTAAAGCTGCAACCAGCTTTGGTGCAACCGACATGCCGGTTATTGCTATGAAAGCCTTCCTAGGACACTCGCAAGGAACTGCAGGTGGTGATCAATTACACCTTTCATTAGGGGTTTGGCAAGATGGCATATTACCTGGTATTACCACATCCAAAGCCATTGCTAAAGATGTTTACCAAGAAGGTTTAAAATTCCAATTACAGCATGAAAACTATGGCAAAGAGCACTTCAAAGCTGCCCTTCTGAACTCCAAAGGTTTTGGCGGTAATAACGCGACTGCAGTGTTATTGTCACCTCAGCAAACGCTAACAATGCTGAAAAAACGTTATTCACCTACACAAATGTCGACTTATAAAAAGAAAAATGAAGTCGTTTCAAAAGTAGCGGAAGAATACAATCAAGCAGCAATTCGAGGCGAAGTTTTACCAACCTATAAATTTGGTTTCAATGTCTTAGGGGGAGAGGAGTTGGACATTACAAACCAACATATTAAGCTACCAGGCTATGATCTTCCTGTCGATCTTCACATTGACAATGATTTTACAGACCTGACCTAATCTAACCCCAAACCACCGTTTGAACCTCCTCTAAGACGTTCAAACGGTGCTCTCACCTATAAATGCTCTTGCAAGAATTCAAGTAACAGGCGCGTTTTCTGCGACATTAATTTACGCTGTGGATATATAGCGTGAAAATTAAACTCATCACCTTTCCATTGTGGCAAAACACTCACCAGTGCGCCGGACTCAATATGCTTAGACACTAGAAAATCTGGCTGATAAATAACTCCAGCCCCTTCTAAAGCTAATCCTACTAAGGCACCACCATTATTTGCTCGACAATTGCCTGACACCACCACAGAACAGCGCTCCCCATCAGCATTACTAAAATACCAATGATCGGATGTCGTAGTATTGGTATAAATCAGGCAATTATGGTGCGGCAAGTCCTCTAAAGACGAAATCTTTCTATTACGTTCAAAATACTTTGGAGAAGCACACATATAAGAGCCTATTGTGCACAGCTTACGAGCCACGAATTGATCGCCTCCCAACCTACCACCCCGAATGGCAAGATCAACACCAGACTCCGTCATATCAACGCGTTTATCGTTAAAATCCACATCCAAATCAATCTGTGGATACAAACGACTGAAGCTATCAAACAATGGCACTAAGTGAGTCAACCCAAAATCCATTGGCACACTCACCTTCAACAAACCTTTTGGTTTTTGAGTTAACTCCCCTATTTCACTTTCTGCTTCTTCCAAAGCATCTAAGATAGCAATAGAATGTTGATAATATTTATGACCGGCATGAGTCACACTGATATTACGAGTATTCCTTTGCAATAACTTGGTACCCAAATCGTCTTCAATAGAATTAATATACCGGGTCACCATTGGTCTTGAGATACCAAGAGAATCACTCGCTAGCTTAAAGCTCTCAACCTCATACACTCGGCAAAACACCTTCATTGCTTGAAACTTATCCATTCCATTTTCCACATTATCAAAAAGTTCCCAAAAGATTATTTCATTATAGTTAATATTGAATTATTTTTTTAGAGGATTATTTATCAAATAAAAGCATCTAAACTAATGGAATAACTTATTTTTAAACAAGGAGAACATAATGAAATTATTAACCATTAGCGCTTTAGCATTGGCCTCTAGCCTTTCTTTTGCAGCAGATTACAAAGTGGATGCAGCTCACTCTGCTGTCATTTTTAAAATTGGCCACTTGGGCGTGAGCACTACAATAGGTCGCTTTGACGAATTTAGCGGCGATTTCTCATACAGTGACGATGGTAAATCCGGCTCAGCTACACTGACCATTCAAGCAGACAGTGTAGACACTAACCACGAAGCTCGTGACAAGCACTTGCGTAGTCCAGACTTTCTAGATGTGAAGCAATTCCCAACCTTAACTTTCACCAGCACTCAATTTAACGGTGAGACACTGACTGGTGATCTGACACTGCATGGCGTAACTAAACCTGTAACCTTCGAAATTGAAAAAATTGGTGAAGGCAAAGATCCTTGGGGCGGCTACCGTTCAGGTTTTGAAGCAAAAACAACAATCAACCGCAGTGATTTTGGTATTTCCTATTTTATCCCTGGCGTTACTGATGCGACCGAAATTGAAGTTTATGTGGAAGGCATCCGCCAGTAATATTAGTTAAGGAAAAGACATGTACGATCAAGCCAGCAATTCTAATTTAATCATGCTATTACATACGGCAGTTTACCCCTTTTTTGCCGCTTTAATAATCAGCTTTATTGCTGGCAAATTATCGCGTTCAATGTCTTTTCTTGGCTATCTTGGTGGCTTTTTGGTTGGGCTGGGGCTCATTCACTCGGGCCTCAGCTTTCCTCCCAAACAAGCTATGGATTATTACACTATAAGTGCTATTTTAGGCATTTTAACTTACTTAAGTTTAAGTAGAATTCAGTTCTCCTCGGTACTTAAATATAGCATCAGCCTGATACTGGCCGCTTTATCATTCTATGCATTACTGAACCCTGTACTTAAACATTCGGGCATGCCAATCAGTTTATCCTGGAGCTTAGCAAGTGCTGTATTGGTGGTTGTTTATCTTATGCTAAGTCATCTAGCAAGCAGCAAACAGGATGAAGCTAAATCTGGCATAGAAAAGTTACAGCCTCATTTGCCAATGATTGGTCTGATGATAGTGGCAGGGAGCGCGGCTCCAGTTATTTCTATTGGAGGCAGCTTATTGATAGGACAATTATTAGGTGCGTTTGCTGCAGCAAGTTTCGCTTACCTCTTGATTACGCTATTGCTCTCTAAACACCAAGAATTCAGTAACGCAGCAGGCATTATAATATTGGCCGGCCTGATTACTCAAAGTCATGTATTAGCAGACATTCCATTAAGTGTTATGTTTTTGATCGGCGCTTCGTGCTTTGTCACACCAATAGTAAACGGCTTAACACACAAGACCATACCAAGCATACTTTGCCAAGCAATTATTAGCATGGCAATCAGCGGCTTCTGCCTCTGGTTAGTATGGCCAGAGAGCAGTCTCTACTAAAACTTCCCACTTAAAGATTAATCTTTAAAAATAGATCTAGATGGTCGCCATAATGGCAGAATACATGCCATTATGGCGCAATTCACTGCACTATAAGACAACAAATACACAGAATCGTTATAGTCCAATTCTAAATGCAGAGCAACAATCATAAAGTTTGGCAGCACGATGAATAACCAAATAAAAATGACCAGTAAGAATTGTCCAAGCCGAGTTAAATGACCAACTCTTACCAATAACCATGCTGTGAACCACAAAAACACAAAGCTTGAGCAGAAGAAAATTGTTAATACATCCCAAGATGGCAACTGTGCCTCTTGATGGAATACAGACCTACCTAAAAATTGAGTAGGTGTTGATGCATACCAAAGAATGCCAACCACAACTTGGAAGACAAATACGACCATTACCGCTTTCAGATTCATTTTATGCACGTCAACTCCTGCTCTATCTGCATATCAAAGGCCAACTATTGACCTTGAAAAGACATGAGCAACGTCCAATCCATAATTGAATCATCTGTTGTTCATATCTTATTCAACTAACTTGATATAGTTCCTTTACCAGACTTCTTAGTTTTGATCTCCAGGGACGCTGTTTAATACCAAAATGGTTAAATACTTTACGACAAGACAAAGACTGCCGTTTCATAGCCATTTGTGGTACGCCTTCTACTGTTTCCAATGGCGTCTCTACGTCCACTTGAGCTCTTGAATCAAATTGTGCGGCAGTTGTCACAATCGCCTCAACCAATCCAACCCAACTAATTTCTTCAGCACAGCAATAATGATAAATACCTTTATTGTCCGCACCATAATGATCTTGATTGATCATAGACAACACCACTCTCACTAGATCTGAGACAGGTGTTGGACTACCAATCAAGTCATCTTTATAAGCAAGATTAACGCCACCCTGAATAGACTCCAACGTGCGACAAACAAAATCATCCCCTTGCCCACTGAACAACCAACCAGTACGCAGAACTATATTTTGAGGATGATGTAAAACCGTAACCTCAGCCTGAATCAAAGCCTTTGCATAAGCACTTTGACCATCAGGCAAATCCGTTTCAGTATAAGCCAGCCCTTTATTACCAGAGAATACTCGGGCGCTGCTTAACATAATCAATGGCGCCTTTGCCTCTTCACTGAGAAAGGACAAAGTCGCTAAAAACTTCTCATAATCGGTTTGCAAGGCGTATCGCAAACTTAATGCATCAATAACCACATCATACGACATAGTCGCCAGCTCTTTACGGCGACCTGAATCAAGCAATAAAGCTTCCTCTGGACACAGCCAGCTAAACTCGGGCCTATCCTTGGTAAGCTGAATAAAAGAAGCTCCTACCTCTGTTTCTGAACCCAGCAGCAAAATACGGATCGGTGCATTAATATCTTGTGTATTGTTCAAAGTAAGCCCTCATGCCACTTAGGAAAAACTCTCAGTAGATTACCATAGCTGTCGACAGCAATCTGCTCTACTTCTTCCATCCTAATTTGAGCAACATGTTGCGCTACTTGAATTACAGACAGGGGTGTATTAATTTTCCCCTGCTTACCACACAATGGCATATCTGGTGAATCCGTTTCTAGTACATAAGCTTGTCGGTCAAGGGCTGCCAATACACGCTGGGCTTTTTTGGCTCGCGGATACGTAATAGTGCCACCTATACCCAACACAAAACCCAATTCCAAAAAGCGTTGCGCCTGTTCATAACTTCCGTTAAATGCATGTATGACACCGCCACATTTCAAACCAACTCGACGCAATAATTGATATACCAAGTCATAACTTTTACGTGCATGAATCACTACTGGCAAATTCAAACTTTTTGCTATCTGTAATTGACGCGCAAAAAAATCTTTTTGAACGCCCATATCACAAGAGCCTGGCCAATTATCTAAACCTATTTCACCAATGGCCAATACATCATCAGCTTCACAGGCCTCAGCCAATGCATCCAATTCATCTAGCCTTGCTTGCGATAAAAAGTAAGGATGCAAACCGTAAGCTATCCGCCACTGTGAATAACGTTTCGACAAACGACTCAGCGTTCGCCAAGAAGCCGCCGTCGTGGCCGGTACCAAAAAGCCTTTTATCCCCGCCGCCTCACAGCTCAACATTAACTCATCACGAGTCTGATCAAACACACTAAAATCAAGATGACAATGGCTATCAATAAACATATACAAAAGATTACATTATTTATAATGCTAATGGCTAGCTTAAATTTTAGCCAGAAAACAAAAAGTTTTACGCCCAATAAAAAAAGCCGCGACTCAGTCGCGGCTTTTTCAAAAAACTATATGAAATAAGCAATTACAGCGCTGGACCAGCCTTTACGATGGCTTCAGATACCGTATCAAACTTCTTAAAGTTTTCCACAAACTGTGCAATCAAGTTTTTCGCTTGAGCCTCATACGCTGCTTGATCAGACCAGGTCTTACGAGGATTTAAAAGTACAGTATCCACACCAGGAACCTGAGTCGGCACATCCAAATTCACATCGGCTAAATGCTCCGTTTCTACATCCGCTAGAGCGCCAGACTGAATCGCAGCAATCACAGCACGCGTGGTTGGAATGCTAAAACGTTTTCCGCCTTGTCCATGTGCGCCACCAGTCCAACCAGTATTGACCAAGTAAACCTTACTGCCAAACTCTTCAATACGCTTAATCAAGAGATCAGCATAAACGTCAGCAGAGCGAGGGAAAAAAGGCGCGCCAAAACAAGTTGAGAAGGTGGATTTAATACCTGTACCAGCCCCCATTTCAGTGGAACCGACCAAAGCTGTGTAACCGCTCAAAAAATGGTAGGCAGCTGCTTCCTTACTTAAAATAGAAACAGGTGGCAAAACGCCTGTTAAATCGCAAGTTAAGAAAATGATAGCATTTGGCTCACCAGCACGATTCTCTGGTGCTCGCTTCTCAATGTGCTCTCGCGGATAACCCGCGCGACCATTTTGTGTCAAAGAAGTGTCCGTGTAATCTGCTACACGTGTCTCAGGGTCCAGTACCACATTTTCAACAATCGTACCGAACTTAATTGCATCCCAAATGATAGGCTCGTTCTTTTTCGATAGATCAATAGTCTTAGCATAACAGCCGCCTTCAATGTTGAAGACAGTATCTTTTCCCCAACCATGCTCATCATCACCAATAAGAAAACGCTCAGGGTCTGCAGACAGAGTTGTTTTGCCAGTACCAGATAAACCAAAGAATAAGGTCACGTCTTCATTTGTCCCAACGTTTGCAGCACAATGCATAGGTAACACATCATAAGCAGGTAACAAGAAGTTTTGCACCGAAAACATGGCTTTTTTCATTTCACCAGCGTAACGCATACCTGCAATCAATACCTTGCGTTCAGCAAAATTCAAAATCACACAACCATCAGAATTCGTGCCGTCCCTTTCTGGCTCACAAACAAAACCTGGCGCATTTAGAATTTGCCATTCACCTTTATTGTTTGGATTATAAGCATCTGGACGAATGAACAAATTACGACCAAACAAATGATGCCAAGCGGTCTCAGTTCTCATGATAACTGGAAGATAATATTCATCGCCCGCACCAACGTGAATATTTGATAGATACGTTTCTTCGCCATCCAAATAAGCGGTTACACGCTCCCATAAAGGAGCAAATTTTGTTTCTGGAAATGGACGATTCACAGGTCCCCAGTGAATACTATCTTTACTGGATGCTTCTTCTACAATAAAGCGATCCATTGGAGAACGACCTGTACGAGCACCCGTTTCAACAACAAGTGCTCCATTATCGGCTAGAACCCCTTCGCCATTTTGCAATGCCTTTTCCACTAACTGCGATGTGGTTAGGTTCTTGTGAATTCTAGTAACTTCCGATGCGGAGTTCATTACGCTTAATCCTCTGTACGATAAGGTTTGAGTGGGTTTTTGTTATATCTTTGGAAAGATTTTTATCTGCAAAAATTATAGTAACAAAAGATTCTAAAAAAACATATTGTTATAACGAAGTGTTATTTTATTACCATTTTGAAAATCAATGATAAGGCTTAAATCTTTGTTTTTTATATAATTATTCTAATCTCCTCATTTTTAAAGGTTAAATAAACATAGAAATGCTGAAATAGTGAACAATATTTCTGTAGTTTTCTTTCTTTTTGGTAGTCTTTCTACTAAAAAGAAATCCAATCACCAAATAATGCATAGAAAAATTAAGGGATAATTTTGTAAAATTTTACGACTATCACCCTACAGTCTTTAAGACTACTTGCCATCACTCTCATTTTTTTCTCGTTTTTTAGTTTTTTATCCCTCTTATTGCCTCCTGCAATTTCCCACTTCATGGTAAGATTATTTCTTCAATCCCCAATTGTTCAAAAGGTTGAGCGAAATTTATGTTAGAAACGAATCAGAACTGCAATATAGGATTTGTCGGCCTGGGTGTCATGGGAAAAAACTTGGCCTTAAACTTAGCTGATCACGGCTATCGAGTTGCAGGTTTTGATCTGGACACGCATAAAGTACAAGATGTTTTAGCCACAGAAGCAGCTGAGCGTCCAGACGCTTCCGCTCCAGCCAGAATCATCGGCTGTGACAGCATGGAAGACATGCTATCTAACCTAGTAAAACCACGCGTTATTGTTGTGTTGGTACCTGCTGGTGAGCCGGTTGACGCCGTCTGCGAAAGTTTAATCAAAGCCGGTCTTGAAGCAGATGACATAGTAGTCGACTGCGGTAACAGCCAATGGACAGATACCATTCGTCGTGAAGCGGACTACAAAGAAAAGTTTAAGTTTTTCGGTACTGCAGTTTCCGGTGGCGAAGTCGGGGCACGCTTTGGACCATCTTTAATGCCTGGTGGTGATGCAAATTCTTGGAAATATTTGCAACCTATGTGGGAAGCCGTGGCGGCCAAAGTTGATAAAAATGGCAACCCCATCGTCAGTAACACACCTGGGAAACCAGTGACTGAGGGCGAACCTTGTACAGCGTATCTTGGTCCTGACGGAGCAGGCCATTATGTTAAAATGGTTCACAATGGCATTGAATACGCAGACATGCAATTGATTTGTGAAGCTTATCATTTATTACGTTCACTATTAGGTTACGAACCAGAAGAGATCGGCAAGCTATTTGAAAAATGGAATGAAGGGGTATTGAACAGTTATTTGGTAGAAATTACCGCCGACATTTTACAGCAATACGATCACAAAACAGGGGCGCCTTTGGTTGATATGATTCTCGACAGTGCAGGTCAAAAAGGCACTGGTCGTTGGACCTCTATCAGCGCTACACAAATGGGAGTTCCTGCTGGTATTATCAGTGAATCTGTTTACGCACGTGCACTAAGCACCCTGACGATAGAACGCGAACACGCAGCAGACAAATTAGTTGCCGATGTGGAAAGTGGTGAGATCGATGCCAGCGAAGTAGAAACGGCGGTTGAAGAAGCGCTGTACTGCGCAAAAATCTGCGCCTACGCACAAGGTTTTCAAATCATGCGAGCTGCACAAAAAGAATACAACTGGACGCTTAATTTCAGTGATATCGCCAAAATATGGCGTGGTGGTTGTATCATTCGCGCTTCCTTCTTACAAAAGATTGCCGATGCATTTACTGACAATTCAGATTTAGAAAACCTGTTATTAAGTGACTACTTTGCTGATGCCATGGCAAGTAAACAAAAAGGCTTGCGTAAGGCCGTTGTACTAGCTGCACAATCTGGCATTCCTACACCATCTTTCTTCTCCGCATTAGCCTACTTTGATGGCTACCGTTCGGAAGTGGTGCCTGCCAATTTATTGCAAGCACAACGCGACTATTTTGGTGCTCACAGCTACGAAAGAATTGACAGCGAAGCTGGTCAGAAATACCACACTTACTGGCAAGAAGAAGGTCGTCCGGAACGACCGATTTAATAAGGTCTTTCTTAATAGTCAACAAAAAACCACCTTATCTCATTTCGAACTAAGGTGGTTTTTTTATTCATACTAGGATGAAATCCTACTCGATTAACCTATTTTCAAATGGCCAGCAACTTAAGCCTTCATTTGCTTTTCCATTGCCGTTAGCATGCCGCGCAACATACCATATTCTTGTTGATCTAATCTGGAACGCTGAAACAAACGGCGAAATCTAGGCATCACCTGCATTGGCATGTCTGGATCCAGAAACTCAACGTCCACCAAAACTTTTTCGAGATGTTCTAACAAATAATCTACTTGTTCGACTGTGGCGGCAGGCACATCCCATTTATTTTGTACCGCAGGTTCCTCTTGGCTTGCTAAGGTTTTCATACGCAATTCGTAAGCAATTACTTGTACGGCCGCGGCCAAATTCAATGAACTAAAAGAAGACACAGACGGAATGTGGACATGGTAATGGCATCGCTGTAACTCTTCATTGGTCAAACCTCTGTCTTCACGACCAAAGACAAACGCCGTTATCAAACCTTCTTTAGACACCAGTTCCGCGGATTCACGAGGGTCCACTAACGGCCATGGGATAGTACGCTCACGAGCACTCGTACCAATAACCAACTGACAATCTGTCAAAGCTTCTTCAAGGGTATCCACCACCACAGCATTTTCAAGGATATCCGTCGCCCCAGAAGCACGACTGATGGCTTCTTGGCTCGGATAATCCCGCGGCGCTACTAAATAAAGATCAACCAAGCCCATGTTTTTCATGGCTCGCGCAGCACCACCTATGTTGCCTGGGTGCGAGGTATTCACCAGAACGATGCGAACTGAATTTTGCATTTTGTCAGTAACTCATATTGGAATCGGTTTAAGTCGGGCTATGTTACCAGAAAAATATATCTATTCTGTATTTGTTTAGTTTTTCGCCAACTTCCCTCTAGCCTAAGCAGAATTTTTAGGCTAGAATTCGCGATCAAATTTTGGCCGTTAGACCTTTTTGTTTGACCGCCCGCTCTTTAACACTTTATCTGGCAACTTGCTTACTCTCACAAAGAGTAAGCTGTGCATACTTAATGACAAATAAATTGACGGTAAATTATGCAACCTAGAATCAATGTCGCACTAAAAGCAGCTCGTGCCGCTGCAGAATACATAGTTCACTCACAAGAGAAATTATTATTTGATAAAGAACAAGGTAAATCTGCTGCTGAAGTTTACGCTGCGGTTTGTTCTGGTGCAGAACGCAGCATTGTTTACCATTTGGAAAAAGCCTACCCAGCCGACACCATTACGACTCGCTTACAAGGTAATGTACAAACGGGTGAAGAAGGTGAATGGGTAATTGATGCTATCCAAGGTCAACACCTATTTTCTCGCGGTCTAGCAGGCCACGTTATTACCATCAGCTATTTGGTTGCCGGAAAAGTAGAGCACGCTCTTGTGCTTAACCCTCACACCCGCGATGAATTTTACGCCAGCAAAGGTCGTGGTGCTTACCTTAACAACTCACGTATTCGTAGCAGTGCTGCACGTTCGTTAGAAAACACTACCTTAGCTGCTCAGTTTCCAGCGACAGATCGCACTCAACCTTTCTTAGCAGGCCAATTGGCTACCCTATCTGACTTAGCACAACAAGGTGCTCGTGTTGTTATGCAAGATGCGCCCGCTCTTATGATGGCAAACGTGGCTGCAGGCCGTTTGGATGCTGCATGGGGAATTAAATTACAAGAATGGGAAATGCAAGCTCCATTGTTTATCGCTAAAGAAGCAGGCGCATTGATTGCCGCTTTTGATGGCTCACCCAAACTCGACTCTGGTGATGTATTGTGTGCTGCGCCACGTTTGTTTAAAAGCTTATTGCCTCTACTAAATAAGCACATTAAATAAGCTATTAAAAAATATAAGAAGGCCCTGAAACGCATTGCGATCAGGGCCTTTTTTTATAAAAACTATATATTAATGTTTATGATGATTGTGTTCATGATGATGGTGATGCACATCCTCATCTAAAGGCATTTCTTCCCCGGGGTAATAAAGCCCTATATCTTGCCTAACTTCATCTAAAGTGGCGATCAATTCTAAACTATCCTGCCAACTGTGATTTGGACTCTGTAACAAGCCCTCTTCTATGCACCGGTTCACTTCTTCAACTTCAAACTGATACCCCATGCCAGGAAAATCAAACTCTACAGCACGTTCGTTGTTATCTGAATCCACAATACGACAAGACTTGGCGCAGAACCATTCTGAATCGATTTCTATGTAACCTTTGGTGCCGGATAAAATCGCACGGTTTGGATGGCAAGAAATCAAAGAGGCTTCCAATGAGGCTAACTGCCCACTTTCCCACCCCAACAAAATTTGCTCAAACACATCTACTTCAGTATCCCCAATGACGGCTTGGTTTTGTACGAAATCAGGCTTACCAAAAAACAACTGAGCCAAGAAGACAGGATAAATCCCCACGTCCAATAAAGCGCCGCCACCCAATTCTAAATTCATCAGCCTGTGTTCAGGATCGTTTGGCGCTAGAAAATTGAAACTCGCTTGAACACTTTGTAGGTTGCCAATTTCCCCTTCTTCAACCCATTCTAACACTTGTTCAATCACCGGATTAAAGCGTGTCCACATAGCTTCCATAACAAACACTTGATGAACCTCAGCCAACTCATAAAGCTCACTTGATTGTGTTTCGTTCAGGGTAAAAGGTTTTTCACACAATACGGATTTGCCTGCAAGAATACAGGCTTTTACTAATTCATAATGATGCACATGAGGTGTGGCAATATAAATCACATCCACTTCATGACTGTTAATCAAGGAAAAATAATCAACAAAGGCCAGTTCAATATCGTATTTACTAGAAAACGCATCTGCAGAAGACTTATTTCTGGAAGCAACTGCGCGTAATTCACCGGATTTCACGTAGCAAAAGTCACTCGCAAAAGCATTAGCGATTTGCCCTGTCCCGATAATTCCCCAGCGTAAAGTATTCATCGCTTCCCCCCTTATTAAAATCAGCCTAGTAAGCCAAGTGATCAGCTGCAAAAAGCGCGCCTAAGTGTGACTTCATTAACCATTATAGTCCACCGCCATTTTCTAATTTTTGAATTCGATCAATTATCTGTGCAACTTGTGCTTCAAGTTCATTCACTCGTGCCGCTAAAATGAGTGACTCTTCTTCTATTTGTAAAGCGTTATCTTCATCTCTTGCGACAAGTTGTTGGTCTTGATGCGAGCCGAAACACTCTTGGTAGCGCTGCTCTCTTTTACCCGCTTGCTTAGGTAGAAGTGTCACAAAAGGACCTCCTTGCATCTTTTGCAGTTCTGTTAAGGCCGTTTCGACTTCGTCAAGATCATGAAAATCATATAAACGACCACTGCGGGATCTCAGTTCACCCGGTGTTTGCGCTCCTCGCAAAAACAACATGCAGAGAATAGCCGTTTGACCATTATTAAATTGCAAATCTGAAAATTCACTGTTGCAAAATCTGTGTTGATACTTGCTCACTCGACTGTGAGAGCCAGTCACCTCTATTACCAAGCCTCGTGCAACCAATACATCTAACGCTTGTGCAATGGTAGACTCTGATAAAGTCATAACAGGATCACGATTGGATTTCTGATTACAGGCAGACTGCAAAGAATTCAAGCTAAGGGGATAATACTCTGGAGTAGTAATGGCCTTTTCGATCAAGCTGCCAATTACTCGCATTTCAATGGTATTCAATTCATAGAAATTCATCCCTTTCTCCCTATCAAGATTTGTGAATCACCAACTTAAAAGGCATCCATAACAATGCTCTCAAAGACTTTGGCTGGTAAGTTTTGGTTCCTGGTAAACCAATATTTAAAGCATCATCGCCGCCAATTGCTTGCCAACGTTTGGAGGCAAACAAAGTGTCCCAGATACTGAGAAAAAAACCGAAATTACTATTGGCTTCACTGTTCACACGAGAGTGATGGATACGATGAAAGTCAGGAGTGACGATCACTCGCTGCAATACCGCTTCCCACTTAGCAGGCAAACGTGCATTAGTATGATTAAACATAGCAGCAGTGTTTAATAAGATATCAAACAGCAAAACAGCAACAACAGGAATGCCAAGCAATAAGATAGCCGTAGCTTTTACCAATAGAGACAAGAGGATTTCAAAGGGATGAAAACGCACCGCCGAACTCACATCGAGCTCTGGGTCAGTATGATGAACTCGATGCAATCGCCACAACAAAGGGATACGATGAAAAAGCCTGTGTTGCCAATAAATCAAGCAATCCAACATCAATATACTCAATACAATCAAACACCAAACAGGCCAATCCAGATGAGATAGCAACCCTATGTCTTGCCCCCAAAAAGCAATCGCACTCAGCAACAAGGGTTGTACAAGACGCACACACAAAGCACCAATAAGCAATAAAGCTAAGTTATGATACCAGCGTTGACGCCAGTTCGATAAGCGTCTTCGTGGGCGTAACGTCTGCCAAGCCAGCAGACTAATTAGCACTGTACAAAACACTGCAAAACGTATTGAGAAATCCATCTATTATGACTCTTTTATGGTCACTCAAAGCAAGCATCCGCTTTAAGCATCTTCTAACGAACTCTGTTATTCCGTGACAAAGTTAAATGTTGATTAAGACTGAATTTAAAAATATAAGTTCCTCTCAGATACTTATCTAGCGCTTTTGTAGGACTCTTATGGCGTTTTCTATTCTGTATAACGCTTGCTGCAACACACTCATAGAACAACCAAAATTCAGTCGAATAAAATTCGCATCCCCAAAATCCTTACCTGGAGACACCCCTACGCCCGCTTCTAAGAAAAAGGCATATGCGTCTTCTACAGGCAAATTGGAAGCATCTATCCAGGCTAAATAAGTTGCCTCCAAATGACTGACAGTTAACGGGGTATCCGCCAACCTTTCCACTATGTAATCTCGGTTAGTACGCAAGTAAGTTATTAACGAATGATGCCAAACTTGACCTTCTTCATAAGCCGCTTGAGCCGCCGTTAAGCCCAACATATTTGGCACCGGAATCAGTCCTGCTCGTCCTTGATTAAAGCGCTGTCGTAAGTGAGTATTTTCAATCACAGCAAAAGCATAACCCAAACCGGCTAAGTTATAGGTTTTACTGGGTGCCATTAAAGTAATAGTACGTTGTGCGGCATCTTGATTCAGACTAGCAAAAGGAACATGGGTTATATCATCCAAAATCAAATCACAGTGAATTTCATCACTAACCACCAGCAGATCGTATTTTTGCGCCAACCCATGAATCACTTCCAACTCTTCTCTACGATAAACCGTTCCTCCAGGGTTATGAGGGTTACAGAGCAGAATCATTTTACTGTCTGATAGCGCACAAGCTTTCTCAAACGCTTGCCAATCTGGCAGCCAACGCCCTTCTTGTAAGGTCATTTTTATGCTTAGTAAATTACGCCCCGCCATCTCAGGGGCCTTGGTAAGGTGATAATACACAGGGCCAGGCACTACAATAGTGTCACCTGGAAGAGAGAAAGTCTGAACACTTAAATGCAGAGCACACACCAACCCCGGCAAATGTACTAAATGTGTTCCTGATATAGGCCAGTCGTAGGAAGTTTGTAAGTGTGTCTGAATAGCAGCCACTAAAGCTTTGGGAATGTGAGTATAACCAAAAACGCCTTGCTGTATTCTGTTTTGTAATGCAGTTTTAACACATGCAGGTGCATCAAAGTCCATATCGGCAACCCACATAGGTATCACATCATTGGAATACTTGTCCCACTTATCACTGTTCATTGCAGAGCGATCAATCACCTGATCAAATAATGCTAACTCCGACATCATACTTAACGGCTCCTATAGTCCATTTAAATTTCATCATAAACACATAATATGGAACGCATGAGCATAATGCAGACAACTCATACAGCAAACATAACTTGGAAAATAACGTTGCCATTCCATTAAACCAGACTGCTAAAGATTAAAGTTGGGTAATATTGCGCAAGCTTTTCCTCAATATTTATCCCATACCGACATAAGTCTTATCAAAAAAGACCAAAAAATTATTTTATTTGGTATTTTTAATTTTAAAATCAATAACTTAAATTAATTAGAGGACTAATATTTAGAATTGTCAAGGGTTGACCTAATTTGCATAATCGGCCTAGTATAGTTTTCGTTAAACAGCTGTTTAATAAAAAAGGTTAAATAATGCCCAAAGTAGGAATGCCTGAAATACGTAAACCTCAGCTTATCAAAGCTGCCATAACTGCCATAGATAAATACGGATTTTCTGGTGCGACAGTCAGCGTTATCGGCAAAAAAGCGGGAGTTTCTCCAGCCATTATCAATCACTACTTTGGCGGCAAAGATGGTCTATTCGAAGAGACCATGAAAAGCCTGATTCGTGAATTTTTTGAAGTTTTGTCACAAGAAGTCATAAAATCGCAAGATAAGCCCGCTAAATATAAAGTCATGGCGATTGTAACAGCCAGCTTTAGTCAATCCCAAACTCACCCGCAAGTGGTGAAAGCTTGGATGGGCTTCTGGGCATCAGCAATGCACACACCAACATTGTTCCGTTTACAACGAGTTTACTCGAGGCGCTTACACACTGCTTTAGTACAGGTTTTAAAAACAGAATTCAGTGTGCAAGAGGCGCGCCATATCGCCACCACAGTAGCCGCTTTAATTGACGGTATGTGGTTACAAGGCTCATTGGCCGGAGGCATACACAAAGAGACTTCGGCGCAACTGATTGAAGATTATCTGAACTTAGTTATGCCAGATGCAAATCAGTCCACTGCGACGCACCGCATCGTGAGCATGGCATAAGACATCAAGGGAATAGAAAGTTTAAGTGCCATTCTAGTGTTACTGGTAAAGCGTAAATCAAGAATTGATTATCACAAAAGAGAGGGTAAGGTATGTTAAAAAAAGCAACAAAAACCGCGATAGCCATCAGTTTGGCTAGTGTATCCGGGTTCACTATGGCGGCAACTTGTTCAACTGTGCGTTTCTCAGACGTTGGCTGGACTGATATCACAGCAACCACAGCTATCACCAGCGAAGTCATTGAAGGCTTAGGTTACAGCACCAAAACTCAACTTCTGTCTGTGCCAGTCACTTATACATCGCTTGCCAATGGCGATATTGATGTTTTCCTAGGTAATTGGATGCCAACCATGCAAGCGGATATTGACCCTTACCTAAAAGCCGGCACGGTGGAAGACTTAGGTCCAAACCTAGTGGGTGCAAAATATACTTTAGCGGTTAGCAAAGACGCTTATGATGCAGGTGTAACTGATTTTGCTGAAATCGCCAAACACCGTAAAGAATTCTCAGGCCGTATCTACGGTATTGAACCTGGTAACGACGGTAACCGTATCATCCAGGATATGATTGACTCCAATGCCTTTGGTCTTAGCGATTTCCAACTTGTTGAATCCAGTGAAGCCGGTATGTTGTCACAAGTAAGCCGAAATACACGCCGTGGTAAATGGATTGTTTTCTTGGGTTGGGCACCACATCCAATGAACGCAAATTTTGATATGGAATACCTTGCTGGTGGTGACGACTATTTCGGCCCTAACTTTGGTGGTGCAAATGTACATACCAACATACGCAAAGGTTTCCTAGAAGAATGCCCTAACGTAGGCAAGCTGCTAACCAACTTGACCTTCTCACTGCCAATGGAAAACGAGGTTATGGGTGCCATTCTTGATGATGGCAAAAAACCTGACGACGCCGCTCGTGAATGGCTAAAAGCCAACCCAGGTGTATTAGATACTTGGCTCGAAGGCGTTAAAACCACCGCTGGTGGCAATGGCCTTAGCGCAGTTAAAGCACACCTAGGTCTGTAATACCCTCACGCATCATCACACATTACACTGCTTTTAAGGTGTAATGTGTGATATGTACTGTTTAACTTTCGGGAGAACTCTAATATGAATTGGCTGACGGATAATAAAATCCCTCTTGGCGCTTGGATGGAAAACTTTGTCGATTGGCTAGTTGATGCAGCTTCCGTATTCTTTGACTTAGTATCTATGACGCTGGAATCTATGATCATCACTATGGTAGACGCCATCGAATGGCTTCACCCTTTAGTGGTCATTGGCGCTATTCTAGCAGGAGCTTGGTTCTTACATCGTAGTGTCGGTCTATTGGTCTTTATTGCCGCCGCTTTATTACTCATCATTAATATGGGCTACTGGGTAGAGACCATTCAAACCTTAGTTCTGGTTGTTTCTGCAACCGCCATCAGTGTCATCATTGGGGTACCGATTGGTATTGCTGCAGCACATCGTCCTTGGCTGTACACTTTTTTACGCCCCATATTAGATTTGATGCAAACCATTCCAACGTTTGTTTATCTCATTCCTACTCTAATTCTTTTTGGTCTAGGTTATGTACCCGGTCTAATTTCTACCATTATTTTTGCCATTGCAGCTCCGATTCGATTGACTTATCTGGGTGTCAGTAAAGTCCCTAACGAATTATTAGAAGCAGGCTTAGCCTTTGGCTGCACTAAATCTAAATTACTTTATAAGGTAGAACTTCCAGCAGCCATGCCAAGCATTATGGCCGGTGTCACTCAATGCATTATGCTATCTCTTTCCATGGTAGTGATTGCCGCACTAGTTGGCGCTGACGGTTTAGGTAAACCTGTTGTACGAGCACTTAATACCGTAAACATTTCTCAAGGTTTTGAGGCCGGAGTTGCTATTGTATTGGTGGCCATCATCCTTGACCGTATCTGCAAAACCCCATCCCTTAAGAACGAGGTTTAATTCATGGCCGTTGTATCAATTCAAAATGTCGACATTGTTTTCGGCGACAATAAAGAAAAAACCTTGCCCTTAATGGACAAAGGTCACAGCCGTGATGAAATCCTTGGCATGACTGGCGATGTTGTCGGTGTACAAAACGCTAACATTGAAGTCAATGAAGGGGAAATTTGCGTTCTCATGGGACTTTCTGGTTCGGGGAAATCGACTTTACTCAGAGCGGTAAACGGTTTAAATAAAATAGCCCGCGGCCGCTGTTTGGTTCGCGATGGTAAGCAAATGGTCGACATGGCAAAGTGTGATGAGGCTACACTACGTCATATGCGAACTCATCGCGTTTCTATGGTATTCCAAAGTTTTGCCTTAATGCCTTGGTTAACTGTATTGGAAAACGTAGCCTTTGGTCTTGAGATGCAAGGCATGCCAAAAGAAGAGCGTTTGAAAAAAGCGCGTGAACAATTAAAAATGGTGAGCCTAGACAAATGGGCGGACAAAAAGCCTGATGAGTTGTCTGGAGGCATGCGTCAGCGTGTTGGCTTAGCTCGAGCCTTTGTCATGGATACAGATGTTTTGTTAATGGACGAACCCTTTTCAGCTCTTGACCCTTTGATTAGAGCGCAACTTCAAGATGAGTTGATTGAGCTACAAAAGCGCCTCAATAAGACTATTATCTTTGTAAGCCACGATTTGGATGAAGCCCTGAAAATCGGCACTAAGATTGCCATTATGGAATCGGCACGCATTATTCAAGAAGACGCTCCTGAGCAAATTGTACTCAATCCAGCGACCGAATATGTTGAGAAATTTGTTGCCCACACCAATCCGCTAAACGTATTGCGCGGTCGTTCTTTGATGACCGAAATTGACCAACTTAGCATCAAAGACGATAAGGTCATGATTACCGATCAAGCTTGGCTAGAGTTAGATAATGGAAAGCTGATGAAAGTGGCTAATGAGCAAGGTGAAATCACCACAGTGAACTGGACTCCCGAAACCATTCTGGCGAATACACCAAAAGATGCTGTATTCCTAGTCCCTGTCAATATCGATATGCGAGAAGCGGTGGAAATTCGGTACCATGCAAACCAATTTATGATACTAATGGACGACGATAAATGCGTTGGCATATTACAAGACCATAACTTTTATCATGCCCTCTTAGGTAAACATTTTAGTCGCAACGAAAACGCCTAATTTCCACCCCAAGGCGAGTCTCAAGGCTCGCTTTTTTATTCCATCTAGTAAATCCCTTCATTGTCATAAAAAGACCTGCATTTAACATTGATTAAGGATTGCATTCCAAATATGTATCGGTATAGTCTGCCGAAATATTACTCAATGCATTTTTCCTGTTTTGTAAGCGCATTAAGGGACATGACATGCTAAAGCAAACCTTATTACCCATATGGAGTCTATTATTTGGCATTGCCATCTTAACAGTCGCTAGCGCTTTGCAAAGTTCATTAATTGGTATTCGCGCCTCAATTGAATCCTTTAATACGTCTGCTACTGGTTTGATCATGTCGGCCTATTATTTAGGCTTTATTATCGGTTCCATGATTGTGCCTAACTGGATCAGAAATGTTGGTCATATACGAGTGTTTGCAGCTGTTGCTTCCTTGGCCTCTATCACAATTTTAATGCAATCTGTGGTGGTAAATCCTTGGTTCTGGATGTTGATGCGTATGTTTACAGGCTTATGTTATGCCGCGCTCTTCATTGTTACAGAAAGCTGGCTAAATGGCATTTCAACCAACACCAACCGTGGTCGGTTATTTTCGATTTACATTATTGAGATTTGGGCCAGTCAAACCATTGGACAGGCTTTACTAAATATCGCTAACCCAGGTGGCTACGGGCTCTTTATTCTAACATCCGTTTTAATTTCATTGGCCTTGGTTCCCCTACTGTTAGTAAGAACACCCTCTCCAACCATTGATATTCCTGAGAAGCTAAATATTTTAGGACTCATGAAGACAGCCCCACTTGGGGTCACCGGTGTCATCATTGCTGGAATAACCTCAGGTGCTATGCTTGGTTTAGGCGCTTTATATGCTAAGAGCATTGGCATGAATATAGTACAGATTTCTATGTTTATCGGTGCCAGCTACATTGGAGGCATGTTATTACAATGGCCCATTGGCTTGCTCTCAGATCGCCAAGATAGACGTGTAACCATTTTATGGGTCGCTATTGTTGGCGCTGCGGTCGCTTTGATCGTGCCATTTGGCAACAGCATGAATAACCAACCTATCATGATGTTTGGCATGTTTATGGTTGGCGCTTTTGTGTTTCCTATGTATTCACTCGCGTCTTCTCACATTAATGACCAATTACGCCCAGAACAAATCTTATCTGCCAGTAGCGGAATTATTTTATTGAACGGCGTCGGAGGAATGTCTGGTCCGCTAATTGCTGCTATCTTAATGGACTGGGTCAACTTGGATGCCTTATTCTGGTTTGTAGCCTTCATGAACCTATTTGTCATTCTAATGGCTATGTATCGCATCAATTACCAACCAGCTATGGTGATTGAAGAACAAGGAGATCAGATTCCCGTGGCACTGGCTGTTTCTCCTGTGGCAACCGCAGAAATGTTGGTAGAAGCCGATACCTCAATCCAAACAGATGAAAATCCGCATGAAGTAGAGATAAAACTCTAATCTCTGCTTTTCTTGACTCGAAGCAACAATCTACAAATAATCGATATCGTTTTAAAATTGTTAACCTTCCTAGAAAGGCTGAATGGCAATTTGTGAAGCAATAAACCAAATCAATACCGCATTGATACGATTAAACCAACGCCAAAATGCCGCTTTCTCAAGCCATACTGCACACAACCGACCAATAAAAGCCAATCCCAAAAACCACACAATAGAAGCCATCACGCCCCCAATGACAAACAGCCATTTATCTTCTTGCCATTGATTTGCCAAACTGCCAATCAATATCATGGTATCAAGGTAAAAATGAGGATTTAACCAAGTCACCGCCAACGCTGTCATAATAAGTGGCCAAATGGCTAATTTCTTTGTATAGGCTTCGAGAATCAAATGCTCCTCTAAAAATGAGGCTCGCCACTTGCTATAAGCAAACCAAACCAAGAATGTGACTCCCGCCCAACGCGAAGCAGCAAATAACCAGTCATGGCTCTGAATAATCAGCCCCAGACCAAATGCTCCCAACATCATAGAAACAGCATCACTAACAATAAACAATAACGCCAAGGGAAAAGCATAATGACGCTTTAACGCCTGCTCTAATAAAAAACTATTTTGCGCACCCACCGCAATAATCAAACCACCGCTTGTAATTGCGCCACTTACCAAAGCTAACATAACCATCTCCTAAGAATTGGCTTGATCTTAAGCAAACAAATCAATAAATTAAAATTAATTAAATTTAAACTGCATTAGTAATACTTATGTTCGATTATAAAGCACTGATCAGCTTACAGGCTGTGGTCAAGTATCAAAGTTTTGATAAAGCAGCAGCGGCGCTGCACATTACCCAATCGGCCGTATCGCAAAACATCAAACGTCTAGAGTTAGAATACGGCCGTCCATTACTCATTCGCGCTAGGCCCGTAGTGGCAACTCCTTTAGGAGAAAAACTGCTTGCTCACTTAAACAAGGTCAGCTTGTTAGAGGAGGGATTACAAGAAAACGTTCAAGGAGAGGTCAGTCATCAGCCACTCAATATTGCCACCAACAACGACGTACTGGCGACCTGGTTCATTCAAGTCATGCAAGCGTTTGCTGGCATCAGCACCACCAAACTGCACATTAAAGCCGCAGACCAATTACAAACACGTAGTATGTTACAAACTGGTCAAGTAGTGGCTTGTTTAAGCCAAATTGGCACCCCTGTCGCAGGCGGTGATGTGATTTTTTTGGGTAATATGAGTTACGAATTGGTCGCGACTCAATCTTTTATTGAAGACTATTTACAAGGTGACATTAGTGTGGAGTCCGTCGCCAATTCCCCATCTCTGGTATACAATGAGAACGATGAGTTATGGGAGCGTTATCAAACAGAATGTTTAAAAATCAAAGCCGATGCGAATAACAGTCATTGGTATCCTTCTTCTCACGGTTTCGTCGAACTTGTCATGGGTGGCACAGTCTGTGCTTTAGTTCCTAGTGTCCAAGTTAAACAGCAATTAGAAAACGGGCAGCTGATTTCCTTGTTTCCAGGTGACAAAATAGCCTTGCCACTTTACTGGCATTGGTACAAACTTAACGCCCCAATATTGGATCGCTTAACTAAAGTGATAAAAACTGTCACACAAGATGCCCTATACTAAAGGCCATTAGAGAAACAGGCTAGCTAAGCCCATGTTTGGACAGCCACTTTACACAGCCATTTTAAGGAAAAATTATGATTCGCAAATGTCTATTCCCTGTTGCAGGCTACGGCACACGTTTTTTGCCAGCCACCAAATCCATGCCTAAAGAAATGCTTCCCATTGTTAATAAACCTCTAGTGCAATACGGTGTGGAAGAAGCAACAGCCGCTGGCCTTAACAATGTGACCTTTGTTACCGGCCGAGGTAAACGCGCCATTGCCGATCACTTTGATATCAGTTACGAGTTAGAACATCAGATTTCTGGCACCAGCAAAGAGAAATACCTAGAAGGTATTCGCCATCTTATTGATAATGTTAACTTTTCTTTTATCCGTCAAAACAACATGTTAGGTCTCGGCCATGCCATATTAACTGGTGAACCTTTAATTGGAGACGAGGCTTTCGGCGTGGTACTCGCCGATGATTTGTGCTTCGGTGAAGAAGACGGTGTTATGGCGCAAATGGTAAAATTGTATAACCAGTTCCGTTGCACTATCGTCGCTATTGAAGAAGTGCCTGAAGACGAAGTTCACAAATATGGCATTATCCAAGGCGAGTCTATGATGGAAGGCTTGTTCCGTGTCACCGACATGATCGAAAAACCCGCCATAGAAGATGCGCCTTCCAATTTAGCCATCATTGGTCGCTATATTTTGACACCGGATATTTTCGATAAAATCCGTAATACGCCTGCTGGTCGAAATGGTGAAGTTCAAATAACCGATGCCATTTTACAACAAGCAAAAGAAGGCTGTGTTCTAGCTTACAAATTTAAAGGCCAGCGATTCGATTGCGGTAGTGTTGACGGTTTTGTCGATGCAACGAATTATTGCTATAAAAACATCTACAAAGACCCAACGGAATCTTAGTAAAGAAGTGGTCGTTCCGTAACGATATAAAGCCAATGCACAAAATAGGTGCATTGGCTTTTTTCTTTGTCACTCTTAATTCTTCTATCAGTATTGAATCAATAACTGACTCATCCAAATACAGATTGGCAAGGTCAAAATCGACATCAAAATTTGCAAGGTAATATAGGCTGCCATTTTATCGGCATCACCACCAAGCTGTCTGGCGAGAGCGTATGCTGAGGTCGCAGTTGGCACAAAGCCAAATAGCACCGCTACCAATGCCGGAAGCCCGGTCACATCCAACCACCAACAAGTCAATATAATGCTTGCTGGGAAAACCATAAATCGAGCCGCCGCTGATAGCCAAAAAGTCGCTCCTACCGAACGAATTGCATCCATTCTCACACTGGCCCCCACCGCCAGCAACACCATAGGCAAAGCAGATTTTGCCAGCATATGAGCTACATCAGATACTACCACAATCGGTGTCAGCCCTATTAGATTGAGACTGACTCCCAAAGCAATAGAAATAATCAGTGGATTACGAATCAAAGCACCACTTAATAATCTTGGTAAACTATGACTCTCTCCCGATGGGCCATGCATAATCACCATGGATATCACTAAGAAAACATTGATCGAAGGAACCAAAATTGCACCACCGAGTACCGCCAACACCAAACCTTCATCACCGTAAACACTGCTCGCAACGGCCAATACAATAAAGGTGTTAAACCTCACGCCTGCTTGCAACATTGAAGAGGCAGTAGGCGCTTCGGTTTTTAGCAGCCAAGTCACCAAAAACACAAATACGGCAGTAATCGCCAAAGCCAATAACAGAATCAGAGCATAGCTTGCCAACATACGGTTTGAAAAATCAATTTGTGAGGTGTTAGCAAACAATAAAGCAGGAAACAACAACCAATAGGTTAACTTATCCACTCCTGGCCAAAAACCTTCCACTGGGAAACGCCAACGCTGACATACCGCTCCCAACATCAACAATGCAAAGACAGGTAAAATGGCAAGCGAAATGGAAAACACACGTACTCCTTAGTGTTTAAATTATTAGGGAACAATCGAGCTACTTCGAGTCAATTGCCAATCTTGCAGCAACAAGTGTTCAACAAACCAGTTAAGTCCTCGACCAGGCTGTTCATTACGCCACGCTAAATAAGCCATTTGGTTTGGTCTTGGTAATTCACACTGACGCACCACTAAACGGCCATTATTCAGTTCATCATGAATTCTGTGTTTAGGCAGATAACCAACTCCTAGCCCCATACATTGCGCCTCAATTTTACTCTGCATGGAATCCACACGCACCACTTGACGCGCCTCAAATAAACCACTGCTTCGAGCTGGTAAAATTTTTGAACTGTCCGCCACAACAATGGCCGGATATTGGCGCAAATGCTGAGCGCTAATCTTGCCATCAAGCATGGCCAATGGATGTGTTGGTGAAATAGCAAATACAAATTCCAGCTCTCCCAGTGGACGAATTTGCACCTGTCCTTTCGGTAACTCTCCTGTTGCACCAATCACCAAGTCCGCTCTATCATCTTGTAGAGCATCCCAAGCACCGCCTACCGCCTCTTCTGACAAACTCAATTCAACAGGTCGATTTTGATCCAAGAAACGCCCTACAACACTCATTAACGGGGCAGACAATATGGCTGTATCTCGAGCAATTCTTAATCTTGGCTCCCAACCCGATTCCATCTGCTTAATAGAATCTTCCAACCGTATTGCTGCATCCAAAATACCTCGCCCTTGCTCTAAAACCATTCGACCTGCGGTGGTCAAAATCGCTCTCTGCCGTGACCGATCAAACAAGGCAACCCCCAGATCTTCTTCTAACTTTTTTACGGTATAAGTCAGAGCAGACGGGACTTTAAACAAGGCATCCGCGGCAGCAGAAAAGCTACCTAACTGGTCAATGGCATCGATCACTCGTAATGCTTCCAATGTAACGGCATGGGCCATAGCTCACCTTTTGTTCAAATTTTTTGAAATAATAGCTCAAAAGCTTCCGATTTTCTTTCTTTTCTCCCACTACTAGACTGAACACATTCGGTAATAATTCCATTACCAGCTATTTAGGAGACATATTATGATTCAATTACGTGCAGCAGAAGATCGTGGTCATGCTAATTTTGGCTGGTTAGACAGTCATCACACTTTTTCTTTTGGCAGCTATTTTGACCCTCAACACATGGGCTTTTCTCACCTAAGGGTTATTAATGATGATACTGTCAGCCCAAGTGCCGGTTTTGAAACCCATGGCCATAAGGATATGGAAATTCTCAGCTTAGTGTTACAAGGCACCATCGCTCACAAAGACAGTACGGGCAATATTGAAGAACTGCCAGCGGGTGAATACCAACTCATGTCAGCAGGCAATGGAATTTATCACAGTGAGTTCAATGCCTCAGATAAAGAAACATTGAAATTCTTGCAGATTTGGATTCAACCAAATCGTCTAGGTGGTAAACCGGGCTATCAGCAAAAAGCCTTTGGCGAAGCTGAAGGTATTACCAACATCATCACGCCAGATGGACAAAATGGTACCTTAGCCATCAAACAAGACATGCGCCTTCATCAGCTTATTATGGCTGAACAAGCAAAATTGACTTGGTCAGCAGACTCAAAACGTCGCTACTACATTCATCTCATTGAAGGTGAACTGAACTTAGCCGATGGCATTAATATGAAGCCAGGTGACGGCGCCAAGCTGCAAAGTGTCAGTCAGATTGATTTCACTAAGCTGTCTGAAGAAAGAGTCAAAGCCTTGTTATTTGATCTTGCCTAAGATATTAAAAATGCAAGCTCAGGCGCTTGTCGTGGTGTTCGATGATATCTACATCTACACTATAGCGCCTGAATATTGAAGCGACATAAAATGAATCTTCTAATCTCAGACAAAGAAGTAAATCTAATAAACAAGCGTCCCATGCAATCCACGAGCACCTTAACTAAATAGCATTCACACAGAAAGCCGTTAACTGGTCTAGCTTAAAATTGTGTTACTAAATTTTCCAACTATTTGCGCTACTCTTCGCGCTAAATATTTTGCACTTTCAAGATCCACACTATGAAGTAAACCATCAGGAGCACAAGCAGTCACTCCGAGTTGGCAACCAAGACGATTAACTGCTTGTTGATTATCGTTAAAAGGCGTATCAAGACCAACCCAAATCATGCCATGCTGGCTAGCAAACGTAGAAAAATATTGAAGTGTAGAAGATTGATCACCATTTAATCCTGTACCACAAGTTATTCCAGCCGCAATTTTTCCCGCCCATGCTTGCTCAGACCAAAAATCACTAGTTGCGTCAGCAAAAGCCTTAAATTGCGCCGAAACACTTCCCATATAGGTAGGTGAACCGAAAACAATAGCATCACAATTTTTAAGAGAAGCCATAAGTGATTCATTAATGAATCTTCCCTCAATGATTTCTTTGCCAGAAATTTGATGCGAAATGAACACCATGCCTAATTTTTCAATTTCATGACATGCAGCTTGAACAAGTTGGCCAGTAACATCTGTATTTGTATAATAAACAAAACTAATTTTTTTCAATTTCACTTCCTTGCTTCAATCTTATAGCGATTCAATACTAATCTAGTATTTTCTCATGGAAAAGGGAGTTCAAGGCTAATATCTCTGAGGTTTACTCATCCGGCTTTGATTTTGACTTTCTTACAGACGTAAAAAAGCCCCGACCGTTTCCGATCAGGGCTTCTTAATTAAGATCTTGATAAAGACCTATGCTTATCCCCTTGTGGGACTACCATAGACATGGCGAACGCCTGTGGCATATAAAGAGCCACTTCTGAGTTCGGGATGGGATTAGGTGGTTAACTCGTTAGAACGCCTTTATCCTCTGAAAAGCACTTTACCTATATTCATTCTGACTTTCTTACAGACGTAAAAAAACCCCGACCGTTTCCGATCAGGGCTTCTTAATTAAAATCTTGATAACGACCTACTCTCACATGGGATCTCCCACACTACCATCGGCGATGGCGCTTTTCACTTCTGAGTTCGGGATGGGATCAGGTGGTTCAACGCCTCTATGATTATCAAGAAAACTCGGATGTGCTCAGCACAAATTCGTTTACTTGGTATCTTTAACAATCAACTTTTGAAACAGCGATAACCAAGTATCAAACCGGAACCTCCAAGGATGGAGGAAATACTGAAAATTGTCTGGAACCATTTCAGTACTATCGTAAATTCTTTGTAGCTCACTCTGTTTTCTTCAGAGTTCTGTAAAACCACTTTGGTGTTATATGGTCAAGCCTCACGAGCAATTAGTATTGGTTAGCTCAACGCCTCACAACGCTTACACACCCAACCTATCAACGTCCTAGTCTCGAACGGCTCTTTAGGGGACTTAAAGTCCCAGTGAGATCTTATCTTGAGGGAGGCTTCCCGCTTAGATGCTTTCAGCGGTTATCCCGTCCGAACGTAGCTACCCGGCAATGCCACTGGCGTGACAACCGGAACACCAGAGGTTCGTCCACTCCGGTCCTCTCGTACTAGGAGCAGCTCCTCTCAAATCTCAAACGTCCACGGCAGATAGGGACCGAACTGTCTCACGACGTTCTAAACCCAGCTCGCGTACCACTTTAAATGGCGAACAGCCATACCCTTGGGACCGGCTTCAGCCCCAGGATGTGATGAGCCGACATCGAGGTGCCAAACACCGCCGTCGATGTGAACTCTTGGGCGGTATCAGCCTGTTATCCCCGGAGTACCTTTTATCCGTTGAGCGATGGCCCTTCCATACAGAACCACCGGATCACTAAGACCTACTTTCGTACCTGCTCGACGTGTCTGTCTCGCAGTTAAGCGTGCTTTTGCCTTTACACTCTATGCATGATTTCCGACCATGCTGAGCACACCTTCGTGCTCCTCCGTTACTCTTTGGGAGGAGACCGCCCCAGTCAAACTACCCACCACACAGTGTCCTCGATCCCGATAAGGGACCTGAGTTAGAACCTCAAACATACCAGGGTGGTATTTCAAGATCGGCTCCACTAAAACTGGCGTCTTAGTTTCAAAGCCTCCCACCTATCCTACACAAGTAGGTTCAAAGTTCACTGTGAAGCTATAGTAAAGGTTCACGGGGTCTTTCCGTCTAGCCGCGGATACACAGCATCTTCACTGCGATTTCAATTTCACTGAGTCTCGGGTGGAGACAGTGTGGCCATCGTTACGCCATTCGTGCAGGTCGGAACTTACCCGACAAGGAATTTCGCTACCTTAGGACCGTTATAGTTACGGCCGCCGTTTACTTGGGCTTCGATCAAGAGCTTCGCCTAAGCTAACCCCATCAATTAACCTTCAAGCACCGGGCAGGCGTCACACCCTATACGTCCACTTTCGTGTTTGCAGAGTGCTGTGTTTTTAATAAACAGTCGCAGCCACCTGGTATCTTCGACCGACCAGTGCTTACGGAGCAAGTCCTTCACACCGGTCGGCGTACCTTCTCCCGAAGTTACGGTACCATTTTGCCTAGTTCCTTCACCCGAGTTCTCTCAAGCGCCTTGGTATTCTCTACCTGACCACCTGTGTCGGTTTGGGGTACGGTTCACACATATCTGACGCTTAGAAGTTTTTCCTGGAAGCAGGGCATCAACCACTTCGTCCAAAAGAGGACTCGTCATCAATTCTCAGCCTTAGGATCCCGGATTTGCCTAAGATCCCAGCCTACAACCTTAAACGCGGACAACCATCGCCGCGCTGGCCTAGCCTTCTCCGTCTCTCCATCGCAATATGCATAAGTACAGGAATATTAACCTGTTTCCCATCGACTACGCTTTTCAGCCTCGCCTTAGGGGCCGACTCACCCTGCCCTGATTAACATGGGACAGGAAACCTTGGTCTTCCGGCGAGGGAGGTTTTCACTCCCTTTATCGTTACTCATGTCAACATTCGCACTTCTGATACCTCCAGGGTGCCTTACAGCTTCCCCTTCAACGGCTTACAGAACGCTCCTCTACCATACATAAACAGCAAAACCATCTACATATCCGTAGCTTCGGTGTACAGTTTGAGCCCCGTTATATCTTCCGCGCAGGCCGACTCGACTAGTGAGCTATTACGCTTTCTTTAAAGGGTGGCTGCTTCTAAGCCAACCTCCTAGCTGTCTAAGCCTTCCCACATCGTTTCCCACTTAACTGTAACTTGGGGACCTTAGCTGACGGTCTGGGTTGTTTCCCTTTCCACGACGGACGTTAGCACCCGCCGTGTGTCTCCCGTGCTCATACTCATTGGTATTCGGAGTTTGCATGGGGTTGGTAAGTCGGGATGACCCCCTAGCCCAAACAGTGCTCTACCCCCAATGGCAATACACGAGGCGCTACCTAAATAGCTTTCGAGGAGAACCAGCTATCTCCGAGCTTGATTAGCCTTTCACTCCTATCCACAAGTCATCCCCGGACTTTTCAACGTACGTGGGTTCGGTCCTCCAGTTAGTGTTACCCAACCTTCAACCTGCTCATGGATAGATCGCCCGGTTTCGGGTCTATTCCCAGCAACTATACGCCCTATTAAGACTCGGTTTCCCTACGGCTCCACTACATGCTTAACCTTGCTACTGAAAATAAGTCGTTGACCCATTATACAAAAGGTACGCAGTCACGGTGTCACTCAAACTCCCTGCTTGATTTTTTGCGGTTGGCCTTGCTTTGCTAAGGCAACCTCTCACAAGAAACATTCTAGGAATCACTCTCTTAAGAGAGTCTTTTCTTGCTTATCAAGAAGCTTGAGTTGACACCGCTCCCACTGCTTGTACGTACACGGATTCAGGTTCTATTTCACTCCCCTCACTGGGGTTCTTTTCGCCTTTCCCTCACGGTACTGGTTCACTATCGGTCAGTCAGGAGTATTTAGCCTTGGAGGATGGTCCCCCCATGTTCAGACAGGATAACACGTGTCCCGTCCTACTCGTTTTCATTCAAAAGGCGTTTTCGTATACGAGGCTATCACTCTCTACGGCCGCTCTTTCCAGAGCCTTCTACTAACACCAATTAAACTTAAGGGCTAATCCCCTTTCGCTCGCCGCTACTCAGGGAATCTCGGTTGATTTCTTTTCCTCCGGGTACTTAGATGTTTCAGTTCCCCGGGTTCGCCTCGTATGGCTATGGATTCACCATACGATACCCGCAAGCGGGTGGGTTTCCCCATTCGGACATGTTCGGATCACAGCGTGTTTATCCACTCCCCGAACCTTTTCGCAGATTACCACGTCCTTCATCGCCTCTGACTGCCAAGGCATCCACCGTGCACGCTTAGTCACTTGACCATATAACCCAAAATAGTTTTTTAACTTTCTAAGTGATACTTAGTCCGTCACTACTCTGAACTACATACCAACGCCGCTTTTGTCTCAGCA